>CAZDFZ010000157.1:0-4029 GCA_964504855.1 uncultured Aliarcobacter sp. | reverse complement strand
ATCATCTAGCTTCTTAATATTTAAAAGCATTGCAATTTTTGAATCTTCGCTATCTTTTATATCTACAAGACTTTCAATCAATGTTCCAGTTCCTAAAAAGTGATTTTGAATATGTTGAATTGATTTTTCTTCCACAACACTTACAGTTTCAAGTGAAGATACTAAAATTCCTACACAATGTTCAATATTATCAGTATCATATTCAACTAAAATAATATTTGAAAGCTTTTCATTTGTAATTTCTTCATTTACAAAATCTCTAATATCTAAAACTGCTATTAATTTTTCTTTATGTAAAACCATACCTTTAAAATGATTAGTTTTATCCATATCTATAGATTCTTGTAATTCTTCTATACTTATTGCTTCAACTACATTTTTTGCATTAACAGCTAATAATCTTTTTCCTAAATGGAAAGTTGCTAATTCCGTAGTAGTAGGAGTATATTTTGCTTTAATTGTAGTTAAAAATTTAGATTTAGAACTATCTAAGAACTTATAACAATCTTTGTTTCCAATATAAATAAAAACAAAACACAACACATCATTTTTATAATCATCTACCCTACTTTTGTACTCTCTATATCCATTTGAACATTTAACTGCAACTGAATAATATTTATCATCTATTTCAATAATCTTACTAAATAATTCCGAATTCTTTAAATCAAAAAATTTCTCATCTATATTTAAATAAGAATTTACTTCAAATTCACTATTTGTTGATGAAATAATTTGTTTATTTTTATCTGTGAATATTCCAAATATTCCTGGAATATTTTCTCCATTTATATCTTTTGGAAGGCTCTCTTCTAACATTGCATTAAATTGTGGAGCTGAGTCAAAAACAAGTGCGATTCCACCCGTTACAATTTTTTCATCTTTTAAAGATCTAATTGCACTACAATAAATATAAGTTGATTGATTATCATAAAGTGTTGTTTTTTCAAATTTTGAAACATTATATTTTGATGTATCTCTAAGCATCAAACATTTTTCAACCCACTCTTGTGTTAAAATTTTACCAACTAAATATTCACTATTTTTATTTGAAACAGCAATAACTTTTCCATTTTTGTCAAAAATCAATATATTTGTATAAACTGTATATAAACCATTTATATAACTTAAAATATTTGTTATCTCATCTTTTTTCTCAACCAAAGAATTATAATCATCCAATGCTTCTTTAAAATATGAAGTTAAAGCCCACCATCTACAATCATTTGCTCTTTCATATAAATTTCTATCCATAATATCAATAGCAAGAGAAGATAAAAATTCGCTATCTTTTAAAATTGAACTAATAATTGTTTGATTTAAATTATTTAAAGATGCATTAGCTTTATTTCCAGCAATTCCTATTTCATTTAATAAAGATTTTGAAAATTCTCTATTTACTGAATTTAACTTACTTTGTGCAATATTTCCATTCCAAATAACTCTTGCTAAATTATCTTGAATAGTTTTGCTATTAAAAAAAACTTCTCTTAAATCTTTAGAGAAATGTTGTTCATTATCCATCATTGCATTTACAATATTAAAATCTACTTCAAAAGAATTTAAATCATCATTTAAAAAAGCATAATCTAAAGGAATCATTATATGTCCATACCATTTAAGTCCATAAAATCCTTGATATCCATTTGTGCTACAAGTTTTAGCTAAATAATCTCGACCTGCAAATGAAATTATTTTATAATTTTCATTTAAAATAATAGGTAATTTTGTACCTAAATTTATATGGTCTTTATCACTTGAAGCAATAACTAAACCATCTTCATCCAGAATAGTTAAACACTCTTTATTTTTAAAATCAACAAGATTATTAAATATCCCATTCATCTCATCTGTAAATCTAAAACATAAACATAAAACGCCAACTTTTTCAGAATTTGGATTATTTGTTTTTGTAACTTTATAAGAATAAACTAATGATTTTTTATATTGAGGATTAAAATCATGATATTTATATGTTTCAACATAATCTTCTGTTGAATTTAATACTTTTTGTACAAATGAAGATTCAACTTTATCAGTTTTTATATCATCATTTAATCTTACAAGTACATTACCCTTTGTATCAAGTAATACAATATCAAAATATACAGAATATTTTGATACATATTCTTTAAACCTTTTTTGCATATTTTGTCTTAAAATTAAACTTTCATCATTATATTTTGAAACATAATTCTGAATAAAAAGTCTGATATCATCATCTGTGGCTAAAAAACCAATATCTGCAGTTCTTTCAAATAAATTCCGTATTAAAACATCAATAGCAACTTGAGCTTTAAACTTCATTTCTTGAGTTACTTTTTTTATCTCTTGTTCACTTAAATGATTTAATAATGTTGAAGTCAAATTTAAAAAGTTTTCTTTTGTTTTACCTATATCAATATTTATATCACCAAGTTGCCCTAAAAGTGCAAACATATCCCAAGATGAACTAAGTGTTCCCAACTCATCTTTATATTTATTTACATCCTCTATATATTTAATAACAGGATATAACTCTTTTTTTACATTTATACCTTTGTAATTTATCATATTTGTTGTTAACATTTTAATTCCTAAAAAGTTTATTTATATAGGAATAATTATATATTTAATGAATATTTTTTTGATTATACAATTGTATACAAAATATACTTTTTTGATAAATAATTTTTATTTAAATTTATTTGATAATGTTTTGTGTAAGATTTAGTAGATTTAACTGCCATATATCTCCGAAGATATTATCTTCTACGGCTTCTACTTTCATACTAGAGTTTAATGTACGAATATAATCATAATTACTATCTTGTGTGAATAATAATTTCTTGATATTCTTTTCTTTTATAAATTCATTAACAGGTGTCATTTCATTTATATTAAGATACCTTTTTTCTCTCGTGTAAATATTTATTCCAAATCTTTTTGCGTAATAATCCCAATATGAATCAAAAACAAAAATATTTTGAATATCAATAGTATGTAATTTTTGTTTAATTTTTAAAAATGTATCATCAATTTCATCTAAAAATTTTTCATAATTTTGTTTATAATATGACTCTTTATACTTATCAATTTTTATAAATGCATCATATATATTTTTAGCAACAACTCTCATATTAAATGGATCTGTCCAAATATATGGATTGTTATTCATTTTTGTTACATTAGAAGAAATATCAACAATAATTAATGAAGGATTTTGTTTTAGTAAAATTTCTGCATATTTTTTCTCAATATCTAAACCAAAATGAAAAAATATTTTAGAATTTGCAAGTTTTATAAGTTCAGATTGAGGAAGTTCATTATAAGTTTCAGTATATCGTCCTCTTATATCTTTACAAATAATTTCATCTAAAGCAATTTTATTAATTAAATTACTCTCCATAGGAAAGTATGTTACAACTTGAATTTTCGAAAATGCAAGTAAAGGAAGTAATAATATAAAAATAGCCTTCAACATTAATTTACTTCCTTACTTACTTCTAAATTTTTATAGTTCTGAAACTGTTTTTCTTAATCTTATACTTAACTCTTTTAGTTGTTCTTCATCAACAGTTGATGGAGCTTGAGTTAATAAACATTGAGCTTTTTGAGTTTTAGGGAATGCAATAACATCTCTAATAGAATCAGTTCCAGCAAGTAACATAATCATTCTATCAAGACCCATTGCAAATCCTCCATGACTTGGTGCTCCATAAGATAATGCATCAAGTAAGAAACCAAATTTCTCTTTTGCTTCTTCGTCTGAAATTCCCATTAATTTAAATACTTTTGCTTGAATTTCTTCTTTATGAATTCTTATACTTCCACCACCAAGCTCTGTACCATTTAATACGATATCATAAGCAATTGATTCAATTTCTTCTAAATCATCAATATTGTCTAATGATTTTGGCATAGTAAATGGATGATGAAGTGCTTTTGTTCTTCCATCTTCAACTTCAAACATTGGGAAATCAACAACCCATAAAAACTCTAAAGCATCTTTTGGAACAATATCCATTTCAGCTGCTAGGAATAATCTAA
>CAZDFZ010000156.1:0-4030 GCA_964504855.1 uncultured Aliarcobacter sp. | reverse complement strand
TCTTATGAATTCTACTAAAAAGCTTCAGGAGCTTAAAAATGAACTTGATAAGCTTCTTACTTTTTGTAACCATAAGTAAATTATATAAAAGTTTTACTATAATTAAAAAAAATCATTCTTATAAGGTAAGATAATATATGCCCAAGGTATTTTTAACAGGTGCAGGTCCTGGAGATGTTGAACTTTTAACACTAAAAGCTGTAAGAGTAATTCAAGATGCAGATGTTTTAATCTATGATAGATTAGTAAATCCAGACATTTTAGAGATGGTAAAACCATCTTGCGATTTGATTTATGTTGGGAAAGAGGATAAAAGACATACTCTTCCACAAGAAGATATCAATGAATTAATATATCAAGCTTCATTAAAATATGAAAATGTGGTAAGACTAAAAGGTGGAGATCCTTTTGTGTTTGGTCGTGGTGGAGAAGAAGCTTTATACCTTTTTGAAAGAAATATAGAGTTTGAAATAATTCCAGGTATTACTTCAGCAGTTGCAGTTCCAGCATATGCAGGAATTCCAGTAACTCATAGGGGAATAACCACTTCATTTAGAGTTGTAACAGGACATGAAAATCCAAAGAAAAAGATATCTCAAATAGAGTGGGAAACTTTTTTAAATGATGAAACAATTGTATTTTTGATGGGTTATCATAATATAGAAATAATTTCTTCAAAACTAATTTCTTTAGGAAAAAGAAAAGATTATCCATGTGCAGTAATTTCAAAAGGAACTACTAAAGAGCAAGAAGTAGTAATTGGAACTTTAGAAAATATAGTTGAAAAATCAAAAGGCTTACCAACACCTGCAATGATAATAATTGGAGAAGTTGTAAATTTAAGAGAACAAATTAAGTGGTTTAGCTAAAAATATTATATTTAGTTTTATTTAACTATAATAAAATTCTCACATAAATTATTTTTTAGGAAGAAATTAAATGGATAAGAAAGTTATATATCAATTTTTATTTATTTCAATATTATTAACCCTTTCAATAACTATTATAACTTTATACCACTCAAAAACAAATACTTTAAAAACAGCAATTCACAGTGCAGAAACAGTATCTAATGTTGTTAAAAATGGTTTAACTTCATACATGCTAAATGAAAACATGCATCAAGTTAACACATTTATAAATTCTGTTTCAAATATGAAAGATGTTAATAACTTATGGATAATAAGAGGAGATAATGTTTCTTCACAATATGGTGAAGTTTCAACAAAAAAACCTAAAGATTCAATAGATATAGCTGTATTAAAAGATGGCATTATGAAATATGAAGTAAGTGAAGATTTTTTAAAAACTACTATGAGAATTACAATACCATATAAAGCAGTATTAGAAAATAATATTGATTGTTTAAAATGTCACAATGTACCAAATGGTGCTGTTTTAGGTGCTATATCTATGGAACTTGATATTACTGATCTAAAGGAAATAAGCCTAGAGAATTTTTATTTTATTCCATTAATTATTTTATTTTCACTATTAATTATTTTATTGATTTTTAAAAATAATTTGAAGATATATAATTATGTATTTTCAAATTTAACAAAAAGTTTAAATCTTGCTCTTTCTGGTAAATTTAAAAGAATTAGTTATTCTAAAAACATGCCAGAAAATATGGCTACAACAATAGATAATTTGAATGATTTAATATCTACTTTTAAAACTACTTCTTATGAAATTGATAAAAAATTAAAAGGATTTATTGGTGCAAAAACTAATATGGACAATCCTTTAAAAGACTCAAGATTAATGGTTACTAACTTAGCAAATTTATATCAATTCAAAAAAGAAATAGAATTAGATAACTCTAAAGATGAGATATATAATAGATTATCTGAAGTTTTCATAAACCAATTTAAAATAGAAAATTTTACCATTGTAGAAATTGATGTTACTAAAAAGAAGAAGCAAGTTATAATTGAAGAAGGCAAATCTTTTTATTGCAAAGAATGTCTTGATGAGAATCCTGAATTATGTAGAACAGCCAGAACGAAAAATGATGTTATTTCAATAAATTATCATCATAGTTGTCCATATTTTAAACAAAATGACAAATTTCATTATTGTATGAGTACTGAAATTGGCAAAAATATGAATTTATTAATAAATTTTGTTTGTAATACTATGGATGAACTTGAATATTTAAAAGATCAAATTTCTTATATAAAAAGTTATATTAACGAATCAATACCATCAATTGAAGTAAAACTTCTTATGAATGCCCTACAAGAATCTGCTTTTACAGATGGTTTAACTGGTCTTTATAATAGAAAATTCCTTGAAGAACATTCTAAAAAATTAATTCCCCATGCAAAAAGAGATAATTTTAATATTGGAGTTTTACTTTTAGATATGGATCATTTCAAAGCAGTAAATGATGAATATGGACATGATATTGGAGATAAAGTTTTAAAAGAACTTGCTCGTATTTTACTTGAAAATGTTCGAGAATCTGACTTAGTTGTAAGATATGGAGGAGAAGAATTTGTAATATTATTAATTAATATTGCAGAAGAAGAAGCTATCATGGTGGCTAATAAAATAAAACAAAAAGTTGCAGAAAATGAAATTGATGTGTATGCTGGAAGTAAATTGAAAAAGACAATTAGTATTGGATTATCAATGTATCCAAAAGATTCTTCTTCTTTTGATTCAGTTATTAAAAATGCGGATATTGCACTTTATGAAGCTAAACATAAAGGCAGAAATCAAGTAATAAGATTCAAAGAAGAACAAATTACAAGTGTAGAGTTATTTTAATTAATAACTTTATATCTTCTCTCTATTCATCTATACAATGGTGTATTTGTTAAAAAAATCTAAAACAAGACACTTTTTGTCTTAATTAAACCTTAACTAACTTGACATAGGTCAATTATTATTTCTTTCTTTCCCGTTAAAATTCAGTGTTAAAGAATTTTATTTCATAAAGGAGAAATTATGTCGCTTTCAAGAAGAGACTTCCTAAAAAGCTCAGCAGCAGCAAGTGCAGCAGCAGCAGTTGGTATGGCTATACCTGCTGATTTACAAGCACAAGCTGAAACAGCTGAAGGTGGTTGGAGATGGGACAAGGCAGCTTGTAGATTCTGTGGAACTGGTTGTGGAATTATGCTTGCTACTAAAGAAGGAAAAATTGTAGCAGTTAAAGGAGACCCTGCGGCTCCAGTTAACAGAGGACTAAATTGTATTAAAGGTTACTTCAATGCAAAAATTATGTATGGTGCAGATAGATTAAAGCAACCTTTATTAAGAATGAATGAAAAAGGTGAATTTGATAAAAAAGCTGATTTCGCTCCTGTTTCTTGGCAAAGAGCTTTTGATGAAATGGAAAAACATATTAGAATTGCATTAAAAGAAAAAGGACCAGAAGGTATAGGTATTTTTGCTTCAGGACAACATACAATTATGGAAGGTTATGCTGCATTAAAAATGATGAAAGCAGGGTTTAGATCAAATGGAATTGATCCAAATGCAAGACATTGTATGGCATCTGCAGTTACAGGATTCTATCAAACTTTTGGAGTTGATGAACCATCTGGATGTTATGATGATATCGAATTAACAGATACTGTTGTATATGGCAGAAATGCACCCTATTTTATGGTCAAGGGTAACAGATAGAAAGTTATCAAATCCTGATAGAGTAAAAGTAATCAATATTTCAACATATAGACATAGAACTTCTGATTTAGCTGATATAGAAATCATTTTTACACCAAATACAGACTTAGCTTTATGGAATTATATTGCAAGAGAAATTGTTTATAATAGACCTGAATCAATTGATTGGGATTTTATAAAAGAACATATAGTATTTGCTGCAAGTCCAGTAAATATTGGTTATGGTATGAGAAGAAGTGATGAAAAATCTATCAAAGATGGTAAATATACAGATTTAGAAATGCAAACTATTTCTAAAGAAATGGAAAAAATTGTTTCTGAAAATGAAGCTCCAGCACTTGCTCCTTATGGATATAAAGCAGGTGATAAATTAGTAAATAAAAATACAGGTTTA
>CAZDFZ010000155.1:0-4082 GCA_964504855.1 uncultured Aliarcobacter sp. | reverse complement strand
GTAAAAATAGAAAATCATATCTCAATTGAAAATATTGCATCTTTTGAAACTCCAAATTTATCACAAAATGAAGCAAAATTTCAAAAACTCTGGAGCAGTTTTTTTAATAGTGTAAGTATAAAAGAGCGAACAAATGTAGAACTCCAACAAAATCTAGTTCCTTTGATTTATCGAACTTATATGAGTGAATTTTTAAATAAACCTACATAAAAATCATATTAAAAAACCCTATTTTGATATATGATTTAAAAAATAAAAAGGAAAACTTATGAAAAATCTATTTAAAACTTTTGCTTTGATTTGTATGGTGCTTTTATTTACAGCTTGTTCTTCAAAAAATCCACCTTTACAAACTGTGGAAAAAGTTGATATAAACCGTTATCTAGGTACTTGGTATGAAATCGCAAGATATGAACACTTCTTTGAAGAAGATTGCAAAAATGTAAGTGCAAACTACTCTATGATAGATGAGCAAACTATCAAAGTCATCAACAGATGTACAAATATGCTTACAAATGAGAAAAAAGAAGCTATTGGAAGAGCATATTCAACTGATGACACAAACAGTAAATTAAAAGTAAGCTTTTTTAGACCATTTTATGGGGATTATTGGGTGATGATTTTGGATGAAAACTATGATTATGTGGTTGTGGGGACTCCATCAAGAGAGTATCTATGGATACTGTCAAGAAAACCAATATTAGATGAAAAAATTAAAAATCAGATTTTACAAAAACTTCCAACTTTTGGCTTTAATGCTTCAAAACTAATCTGGACTACACAGGAGTAAAAAGTGTATTTTGAAAAAAGTGAGAGTTTAAAACTAGATTTTACAAAAAAACCTAAAAAACAAAAACAAGATTTAACACCATTTCAAGAAGAGGATTTAAACCGTCTAATTGAAATGGCATGGCAAGATAGAACAACCTTTGATACTATTTATGAACTTTATGGACTAACACAAAATCAAGTTCAAAAAAAAATGAGAGCCCTAATGAAAAAAAGCAGTTTCAAGATGTGGCGAAAAAGAGTTCAAAATAAATCTACAAAACACAAAAGTAAAGTGCAACATAAAGTGGTTAGATTTCAAGGACCGTGGTAAACAAAATTCACTTTAAGTAAACCCCACAAAAAGACAAAAAATAACTACTAAAAAGCTTTTCTTAGTCATATAATAAATTGATAAAATAAAAAGGATTTCAAATGCTAAAAGAACTAATTTTTACAGGACTTGGTGGAGCTTTAGTTTTGAAAGAAAAAATTGAAGATGAGTTAAAAAAACTTGAAGAAAAAGGTAAAATTGACACAAAAGATGCAAAAAGCTTTTTAGAATCACTAGAGCAAAAAGGAAAAGAGAGTGATGAGAAGTTCAAAAATGAACTTAAATCAACACTAAAAGAGATAATAGACGAGCTAGGACTTGCGACAAAAGAAGATTTACAAAAATTAAAAGAGGAATTAAAATAAAAACTTTTCTAAAAAACCTAAATCTTTACTCTCCACGAAGAGTCTATAGTGTTTTTACATTTCTATTGACCATTTATTTGGTTATAAAAAAGAGAGAAAGTTTTTTGTTTTTAAAACCATTAAGTGCTAAAAAACTAAAAGAAACAACCATAAATCTCGGAGCTAGTTTTATAAAATTAGCTCAAGTATTGGCAACACGAGCTGATTTTTTTTCTGCTGATTATTTAGAAGAATTAAAAGAGCTACATGACAAACTTCCTTGTATGAGTGAGATTGAATGTAATAGTGTTTTTTACAAAGCATTTAAAGAGAATCCATTTTCAAGTTTTGAAAATACTCCTATAGCCTCTGCTTCAATTGGTCAAGTTCATGTGGCTTTTTTAAAAGATGGAACAAAAGTAGCAGTGAAACTTCGTCGAGTTGGTATAAAAGAGCGTGTAAGTGCTGACATAAAAATTATAAACTTTTTTAATGTAATATTTAATCCCCTATTTTCACACTATACAAAAAACTCAATTGAAGCTGTAATTTCAGAGTTTTCATCAATGATTTTACAAGAAGTAAGCCTTAATCATGAACTGGCAAATTTACAAAAATTCTCAGATACATATAAAGATAGCGGTATAAAATTCCCAAAAGCTTATGCTCATATTTGTAGTGATGATGCTTTAGTTATGAGCTATGAAGAAGGATTCAGATTTGATGATAAGGAAAATTTACAAAAGAAAAATATAGATTTTAATGAGATAATCTCAAAGCTTGTGGATTTTTATACAACTCAAATGCTAATAAATGGATATTTCCACGCTGACCCACATCCTGGAAATTTGCTTGTAAATGATAAAGGAGAGTTAATACTTCTTGATTTTGGAATGGTAAAATCTATTCCAAACAATATCAGAATTGCAATAATCGAGCTTGTAAAAGCTGCAAATGAGAGAGATTTTGAACTATATATTAGTGCTAGTAAACGATTGGGAACTATCGCTTATGAAGCACCCACAAGTGAATTAGCAACATTTACCGATAAAATGTTTGATATTTTCTCAAATGATAATCTAACAAGTGAATCAATGCAAAAACTAGCTTTTGAAGTTCTTGAATCAACAAGAAATTTACCGTTTAAACTACCAAGTGATGCTATTTATATACTAAGAGTTAGTGCAATAATCGAAGGTTTAGGTACAACTTACATAGAAAATTTCAATGGAATAAAAGATATTTTGCCAATTTTACAAAAAAATATTCCAAAAGCACTTGGTGCAAATGAAAGTGTTATAGAAACCATAATTGAAGAGATAAAAGACATACCTTTTATATTTAAAGATTTAAAATCAGTTATAAAACAAGCAAATGCTGGTGAATTAAAAATTGAAGTTTCAAACAACCAACTTGAGTGGATTAGTAAAGAGATTAAAGCTTTTATAAAACCAATTATTTTATCATTCGCTTTAATTTTTACATCAATATTTACTCTTTTGTATGACAAAGATTTAAAAGAAATTGCTTTAATTCTTTTTACAATTGGTATAATAAAATTAGTTTATAAATAGAGGTTTTTTATGAAAATAGCAATTATTGGAGCTGGTTTTTCTGGCTGTAATTTATATAATAATTTAAAAGAAAAATATGAAAATATAACTATTTTTGAAAAATCAAGGGGTGTTGGTGGTAGAATCAGCACTAAATATGTTAATGATAAATTCATAGATCATGGAACATCTTCTATTATTCCAATAACTGATGATTTAAAGTTTTTTTGCCTTGATTTGGCAAAAAATGGCATTTTAAAAGCTAAATATGACGAGTTTATTCCAAAAACAGGAATAAATGAAATTTGTAAATTTCTAATAGATGAAAAAAATTTAGTGATAAATACAAAAATCATAAAAGCTGAAAATTTGAATAATAAATGGATTTTAGAAGATGAAAACAACAAAGTCTATGATGATTTTGATTTACTGTTTATTACAATTCCAGCACCTCAAATACTTCAAATGCAAATAAATCTTGATGAAGATTTCAAAGAAAAATTATCAAAAATAAAATATGACTCTATTTTTTCTTTGATTTTATACTCACAAAATAGTGATTTAAAACTAAATGAAAATAGGCTTTATGAAAATCCAAATATAAAAAATATTATAAACAACTCTAAAAAATATCTATATAAAGATTTTTCTTCTTATGTTATACACTCTTCAAAAGAGTTTGCAAATTGTGTAAATGACAAATCAAAAGAAGAAATTTATGAAATATTTTTAGATACTTTTGAGCAAGATATACAAAATGAAATAAAAAATTTCACTATAATTCCTCATCTATGGAAATATGCAATTGCGAAAAATTCATTAGATATGCCCTACTTTTTAAATGAAAATAAAAATTTAGGAATTTGTGGAGATTATTTTAATTTTAATAATTTAGAAGCATCTTTATCAAGTTCTGAATTATTAGGTAATATTGATTTCATTAATTTTCATAAAAAAATTATTAAATAGTGATAATGATACTTTTCTGATACTTTTAAATAATATAATACTAATATGAAAACTATAGAAAACTACAAAAAAACAATCAATATTATGTATATAGAAGATGATACACTTGCTACT
>CAZDFZ010000154.1:0-4082 GCA_964504855.1 uncultured Aliarcobacter sp. | reverse complement strand
TCTATCTTGCAAACTCAGCTGTTGCAGCTGCTTCAGCAATCTCTGGATACATTTCAGATCCAAGAAGCTTATAATTTATGAATTCTCCATTTGAAATACCTTGTGTAATTTTAAGTGGAGGTAGAAGCTCAAGAATGGGGGAAGATAAGTCTCTTCTTCCTTTTTCCACTTCAAATACTCTTATTGAATACCAATACAAAAGATTAAAACCTTATTTTAAAAATATTTATATCTCTTCAAAAATAGATAAATTTGATTTTTTAGAAAAAGAGTTTTTGATTTTAGATGAAAATAAAGAGATTTTTTCACCAATACTTGCATTAAACACTATTTTTAACAAATTTTCAAATAAAAAGATTTTTATAATCACAGTAGATACTCCTTTTGTTTCAATAGAAACTATTAATGAATTAATAAACCAATCAAATGAAGTTGATATTTGTATAGGAGAAACTGAAAAGACTCATAATCTGTGTGGTATTTTTTCTTCAAACATAAATAGCTTTATAAAAAATATGATTGAAAATGATATTCATAAAATTTTTTATCTAATTAAAAATAATAATCACAAGATTATTCATTTTGATAATAATGATGAATTTATAAATATAAATAATAAAAATGAATATATAAAAGCATCAAATATTATAAATATATCTAATATTTAATATAAATAAAAACATCGATACTATAAGCTTTTTATTATATTCCTTTGGTTATTCTAATATAACATTTTTTTATAATAAAGGAAGCAAATATGGCTAAGAATGAATTAGATGAAGCTTTAGATTTAATCGATGCTGAACTGAAAAAAGCAGGTATTTCAAGAAGAGAAGCTTTTAAATTAGCTGGATTAGGAACTGCTGCATATTTGATGGGTGGTAGCCAAAATGCTGAAGCTGCAACAGAGGCAAAAGCAAGTAGTAATGCAAAAGGAAAAATTTTAATTATTGGTGGTGGATTAGCTGGTATTTCAACAGCAGCAAGATTAGTTAATACTTTATCAAATCCAGATATCACAATAGTTGAACCAAATCCAAAATCTGTAACTTACCAACCAGGTAATACACTTGTAGCTGCTGGTATTTATGACAAAGCACACATTGATTATGATACAAAAGATTTTGTACCAAAAGGTGTAACACTTTTAAAAGATAAAGCGGTTGAGTTTAACCCAGAATCAAATAAAGTAGTTTTAGAATCAGGAAAAACACTTGATTATGATTATTTAGTTGTTGCTGCTGGGTTAGTATTAAATTTTGGAGCAATTAAAGGTTTAGAAGAAATTGGAAATGCATATACTGTTGGAGATTCTTCAAAAATATTGAAAATTTTTGGTGATTCAGGTGTAACTTCTGTTTATAATGTAGATTCTGCAGTTGCAATGTGGGATCAAATGCAAAAATTCATCAAAAAAGCAAAAGATGGACAAAAAGTTAAAGGTGTGTTTACAGATCCAAATACAGCTATTAAATGTGGTGGTGCACCTAAAAAGGTTATGTATCTTACAAATTCAAGATTAAATGAAGCAAAAGCAAGAGCAAATGCTGAATTAACTTTTTATGCAGATAGTGGAAAACTATTTGGGGTAAAAGAGTATGCAGATGCTATTGAAAAACAATTTGTTGCAAGAGATATGAAATGGAATTTAGGACATAACTTAACTGCTGTAGATTTTGAGAAAAAAATTGCAATTTTTGATAAACATTGGGAAGAGCAAGGTGAATTTGATAAAGATTTAAATGAGTATGCGAAAGTTACAAAACATTTAGATGTTGAAGCACCTTTTGATTTCTTGCATGTTACTCCTCCTCAAAAAGCACCAGATGAAATTGGAAAGTCTCCTATTGGTTCTGCAAAAGGTTGGGTACCAGTTGATAAAGAAACGTTACAACATGTAAAATATAAAAATATTTTTGCAATAGGTGATATTGCAGCCGTTCCTATGGCAAAAACAGGTGGAAGTGTAAGAAAACAGTATAAAGTTCTTGTTGAGAATTTAATTTCTGTAATGGAAGGGAAAGAACCAACTGCTAAATATGCTGGATATACAGTATGTCCTCTTATTACTGATATTGGAAAAGTTATGCTTGCTGAGTTTGACTGGAGTGCAAAACCTACACCTTCATTCCCACTTGATCCAACACAAGAAAGATATATTTGGTGGTTAATGAAAGTTTATTTATTAAAACCAATGACACAATATGGAATGTTAAGCGGTAAAGCTTAATTATATTTATGATGAAAAAAGAGTTATTGATTTATTTTATTATATTAGTAATTTTGACAATTACAATACATTTTAGTGAATTGGTGACTCATCCATTTGAGCATATTTTAAATTTATCAAAATCAGGAGCTTATGGTCTTGGAGCTATTCATCCAATTGTATTTACTACAATTATTTATGTAATAGTTTTAATACCTAGGTTTGTAGTAAAATTATTTAGATTAAGAAAATGATTTTATTTTCTAATAAATAGAAATAAAAAAAGGGTTAGAAGAAAACTTCTAACCCTTTTTTAGTGTTTTTTGCAAATTTATTTTAGTGCAGCTTTAGCAGTTACTACTAATGATGCAAATGCAGCAGAATCATTCATAGCCATATCAGCTAAGATTTTTCTATCTAATTCAATTCCAGATAATTTTAATCCATTCATGAATCTTGAGTAGTTAATATCATTTAATCTACAAGCTGCATTGATTCTTATGATCCATAATTTTCTTATGTCTCTTTTTTTCTGTCTTCTATCTCTGAAAGCATATACTAAAGATCTTTCTAATTGCTCTTTAGCTTTTCTGAAGTGTTTTCTTCTTCCGCTAAAGAATCCTCTAGCAGCTTTTAATACTTTCTTATGTCTTCTTCTTCTAACAACACCAGTTTTAACTCTAGGCATATATATTTCCTTTCTTTACCATTATTTTTAATAAGGTGTCAGCAAATATGCTGAACTTTTCCATCCAACGATGGAGGGACAAAATTACTTAATTTTTTAAAGTAATTACGCTTTGCACAACGCTACAAGAATTCTACCAGCATCAGTTTTATGTACTGTTTTTGGTCCTCTTAAGTTTCTTTTTCTTTTTTGAGTCATTTTTGTTAAGATGTGGCTTCTAAAAGCAGAACCTCTTTTAATTGACCCGTTTTTCTTCACTTTAAATCTTTTTAAAGCGCCACTAACACTTTTCATTTTTGGCATTGAAGAATCCTCCTTATAAATTTGCATTTTCATATTCATGAAAAAGTTTTGGATTTTACTTAATTTTTGCTTTGTTTAAGTTTAATAAATTGATTTTTTTGTTTTGTAAGAGTAAAAAAGAGGATTAAAATCCTCTTTTATTTTTGAGTAAAGTATTAGTTTTTTGGAAGAGCCATCATATTAACATATCTACCTTCAAGTTTTGGTTCTTTGTCCATTACAGCAATGTCTTCTAACATTGGCCATATTTTATTAAGAACTTCAATACCTGATTGTGGATTAGCCATTTCTCTACCTTTTAGGAAAACTCTAAATTTAACATGATTTCCTTCTTCAATGAATTCTCTTGCATGTTTAACTTTATAGCTAATATCATTTTCAGCAATTTTAACAGATAATTTAATCTCTTTAATTACGATTACTTTTTGATTTTTTTTAGCTTCTTTTTTCTTTTTTTCTTGTTGATATCTAAATTTACCATAATCCATAATTTTAGCAACAGGAGGTTTACCATCTGGAGCAATTAATACTAAGTCCAAGCCCATACTATCAGCAATTTGTAGAGCTTCTGCTGTACTAATAATTCCGTGATTAGTACCATCATCACTTGTACATCTAACCTCTTTTACTGTAATCATTTCATTCATGATTACATCGTCTTTTCTTTTGTCTTTACTCAAATTTTGCTCCCGCTTATTATTTCATTTAGCATTGATATAAATTCATCTTTGCTCATGTTTGATTGCTCTCTAGTTCTTCTATTTCTTAAAGCAACAGACTTATTAGCAACTTCTTCATCACCAACAACAACTATCATTGGAACTCTTTCTTTTTCTGCCATTCTAATTCTTTTATTTAAACTTTCATTCATATTAAAGATTT
>CAZDFZ010000153.1:0-4085 GCA_964504855.1 uncultured Aliarcobacter sp. | reverse complement strand
TCGGAAAGTAACTTTTTTTAAAGTTCAACTGCCCAGTTTAGCACTTCGTTTGACACTTGTAATGAAAAAAGTGGAGGTTCATTAAATTTTTTCTCTTCTTGTTCAGTTAAAACTTGTATTCTTGCCATAATATAAATTCTTTTTAATGAGATAAATTTATTTTATTCTTTTAAAACTTATAATTATTGATAAAAGAGTATATTTTCATAATAGTTTGGAAATTTGGATTTCCAATATAAAATTAATATTTATTTTGATATAGTTCAAATTATATATTATTTATGCAGGAAACTTATATGCGATACCCAATTGACTGTGAAAACAACTTTAGTAAAACTTATCTATTTTGGCTTAGTCGATTTATACGAAGTAAAATAACATCATTATCTAATAGACAAGTTACAGACAAAGATAGACTTGCAAAAATCATACAAGAATTAGTACGTGGTTTTGATAATATTGAAAATTTAAAAATGCTTATTAAAGAAGTAAGAAACATTGGTTTAAATGGTGCTCATGTATATTATCTTCCTTTAGAAAAGCTTTATGATTTTTTAATGAGATTTGGAGCTGCTTCTATGAAAGAGATTGATGAAGAATTACTTAGTGATTTTTTAGCTAGTGAAACTGCTAATTTATCTGATGCTACAAAAAAGAATTATCGTATAGCCCTACTTGGTTTCTTTGGATATTTAGATAAACAAAATGAAGAAGAAAATGGTAATGCTTATAGATTTAGTATAGAGCTAAAGAATTGGGGAGGTTTAGGAGGGAAAAGTGGTACTAAACTACCCTCTTTTATGAATAAAGATGAAGTACAAAGATTTATTCAAGCAATAGATGAATATCCTTTTAAAAAACCTGCTTTATCAGCAAGAAATAGGCTTATTATTAAAATAATACTTTATACAGGTATTAGAGTTAGTGAAGCTATAAATATTAAAATAAAAGATTTTACAAAAGATGGTGATGCTTATATTATTCAAGTAAGAGGAAAAGGAAACAAGCCTAGAGTTGTAATGATTAAAGAAAAAATCATTAAAAATGATTTAGATATCTGGTACGAAAATAGATGTTGTGATGAAAATCTACTATTTTGTAATCAAAAAGGTACAAGATTAACTCAAGCTTATATAGGTAGATTGGTAGAACAAATACTTTTAAGTGTTGGTTTAAGAAAAGAAAAAAATGGAGCACATATGTTAAGGCATACTTTTGCAACATTATTATATCAAAAAAATAGAGATTTAATACTTGTACAAGAATCTTTAGGACATGCAGACATAAATACTTCTAGAATATATACTCATTTCGATAAACAAAGACTTAGTCAAACAATGGATATATTTTAATTTAAAATGAAAAAGTTCTGCTAAAAGATGTGGCAAAAGATTTAGGTGTATCTTTAGCTACATTTTATAGATAAATTCTTGCAACTTAATAAATTTTAACAATCATTATGTATTAAGATTTACAATGGTACACTTCTTGCAAGTGTTATGTAGTCTTATATATAAGGAGAAAAAGTGAAATTTGAATCTGATTTAACTCTTATTGATGGAGAAGAATCTTTTTTACTAAAAAAACGAATTGCTCTTTTAAGTGCAATTGACAAAGTAGGAAGTTTAAATGCTGCTGCAAAATTAGTTCCTTTAAGTTATAAAGGTGCTTGGAATATGATTGATACAATGAATAATCTTTGTCCTGTACCTGTTGTAGAAAAAATAACTGGTGGAGTAAATGGTGGTGGTACTACACTTACTGAATACGGTAAAAATTTGGTTAAAACTTATGAAATCATACAAAAAGAGCATCAAAAGTTTTTAGAAACACTCTCTCATATTACAGACTTTGATAAAGGGAGTTTAAAATTTTTTAGGAGATTTAATATGCAAATTAGTGCAAGGAATCAAATAAGTGGCGTTGTAGAACTAATTGAAATAGGTACTGTTAATGCAACAGTTTATATAAAACTTAAAAGTGGTTATACCATGGTAAGTGTAATCACAGTTGGTGCCATTGAAAACTTAAATCTTCAAATTGGTGATGAAGTTATAGCAATTATAAAATCAAGTGCTGTTTTAATAACTACTGATATGAGCATTAATATCAGTGCCAGAAATAAGCTAAATGGTGTGGTAGAAAATATCCATTTAGGAGAGGTAAATAGTGAAGTTATTATAAATATAGGTGGCGATTTAATAGCATCTGTTATTACAAAAAATGCAGTTGGACAATTAGATGTAAAAATTGGTGATAAAGTAACTGCAGTTATAAAATCAAACGATGTAATGATAGGAAAATAAATAAAGGGTTAAATATGAAAAAAATTATTAGTGGATTAGTATTAGTTTTAAGTTTAAATGGTGCTTTATTAGCAGACAAAATTACAATCTTTGCAGCTTCAGATTTAAAATTTGCTCTTGATGATGTTAAAGCTGAATTTCTAAAAGATAATCCTAATGATGAAGTTGAAACAATTTATGGTTCATCTGGAAAAGGAATGGAGCAGATTATAAATGGTGCACCTTATGATTTATTTTTTAGTGCCAATATGGAATTTATAGAAAAAATGTACCAAAATAAAGAAATAGTAACTAAACCAAAAATGTACGCTTTAGGGAAAATAGTTATTTGGAGTAAAAACAAGAATTTTGATACAGCTAAAGGATTTGATAATTTAAAAGCTCCTTGGGTTCAAAAAATTGCTATTGCTAACCCTACCCATGCACCTTATGGAGAAAAAGCAAAAGAAGCAATGGAAAGTTTAGATATTTATAAAACATTAGAACCTAAAATGGTTTTTGGTGAAAATATTTCACAAACAGCAGGATTTGTTTCAAGTGAAGCTGCTGATATAGGAATTATAGCTTTATCATTAGTTCTTGCTCCAACAATAGCAAATACAGAATTTAACAAATACTATTTAATAGATGAAAAACTTCATAAACCATTAGAACAAGGTTATGGAATTACAAAAATTGGTGGAACAAAACCTTTAAGTCAAAAGTTTTATGATTACATGGATAACAAAAAAGCAGATGTAATTATGAAAAAATATGGATTTGTAATAGATTAGAAAAGGTATAAAATGAATTCTTTAAATGGAATTATCAAAAATACAAAAACTGTAGATGGTATAACACATATACATATAGAAGTAGAAAATAACATTCTAAGTTCACTTATTCTTAGTAATGAAGAAGAGTATAAAGAAGAACAACTTGTAAATCTTTTTTTTAAAGAAACAGAAGTAATGATAGCTACAAAAGAGTCAATAGTAAGTGCTAGAAACTCTTTTGTTTCTCCTATTACTTTTATCAATATTGGTGAAATTTTAGCTCAAGTAGAATTTGATTTTTATGGAACAAAAATAGTATCAATAATTACTAAAGGTGCTTTGTATGATTTAAAGTGTCAAATTGGTGATAAGTTTAGATGGTTTGTAAAATCAAATGAAATATCAATTCAAAAGGTATAAAGATGGATGCAAATTTCTTTCAAACAATGAAATTAACATTTGAATTAGCAGGAATTACAACACTAATACTTCTAATTATTGGTATTCCTTTAGGTTATTTCTTATCACAAACAAAATCAAAATTCAAACCAGCCATTGAAGCAATAGTATCTATGCCATTAGTTCTTCCACCCTCTGTATTGGGATTTTATTTACTTCTTGCTTTTAGCCCTAAAAATATTTTTGGTGCTTGGCTTAATGAAACATTTAATGTTAGACTTGTATTTAGCTTTGAAGGTCTTATAATAGCTAGTGTAATTTTTAGTTTACCTTTTATGGTTCATCCTATTCAAAGTGGTTTTAGTAGTTTAAGTAAATCTTTACAAGAAGCATCTTATATATTAGGAAAAAGTAAATTAAGAACTATTTGGTCTGTATTACTTCCTAATATGAAACCATCAGTTCTTACAGGTATGGTTATAACTTTTGCACATACAGTTGGAGAATTTGGAGTAGTTTTAATGATAGGAGGAAATATTAAAGATGAAACAAGAGTTGCTAGTATTGCAATATATGATGAAGTTGAAGCTTTAAACTATTCTTTAGCTAATCAATATGCATTTAC
>CAZDFZ010000152.1:0-4127 GCA_964504855.1 uncultured Aliarcobacter sp. | reverse complement strand
ATGCTTGATAAAATGTTTCCTAAAAATGGAGCTGATACTCCTGAAATAAGATTTAAAGGTTTTAGTGGAAAGTGGGAAGAAAAAAAACTTGGAGATATTGGTAATACATACACAGGTTTATCTGGTAAAACAAAAGAAGATTTTGGACATGGGGAAGGAAGATTTGTTACATATATGAATGTTTTTTCAAATCCAATCTCAAAACAGAATTTAACAGAGCCTATAGAAATTGATGAAAAACAAAATGAAGTACAATTTGGAGATGTTTTCTTTACTACTTCTTCAGAAACACCTGAAGAAGTAGGAATGACATCTGTTTGGATGAATAAAGAAAAGAATATTTATTTAAACAGTTTTTGTTTTGCATATAGACCAGAAAAAGTATTTGATAATTATTACCTTGCATATATGCTTCGTTCTTCATCAATTAGAAAAAAAATAGTATTTCTTGCACAAGGTATTTCACGTTATAACATATCAAAAAATAAAGTAATGGAAATTTATGTACCAATCCCTCATATAGAAGAACAAATTAAAATAGGAAGCTACTTCCAAAAACTAGATAAACAAATAGACCTACAACAAAAAGAACTAGAAAAACAAAAAAACATAAAAAAAGCATCATTAGCTAAGATGTTTATATAAAGGCTTTAAGATGATTTTAGAAAACAAACTTGGTATTAAAAGCGAAATAGAGTTAGCAAAAGAAGAAGAGAGAATCAGTAAATTAAAGGCTAAAAACCTTTTTGAAAATGGTTTTTTTGATACTTTAAAAGCTGGAAGTTTTGAGAGTTTATCTATTATTCATTTTGAGCTTTTTGGAGATATTTATGATTTTGCAGGAAAGATTAGAAGTGTAAATATTTCAAAAGGAAATTTTAGATTTGCACCTATAACTTATCTTGAAGAAGCTATCAAACAAATAGAATCAATGAATCAATCTAATTTTGATGAAATTATTGAGAAATATGTAGAGATGAATGTAGCTCATCCATTTCGTGAGGGAAATGGTAGAAGTATGAGAATTTGGCTTGATTTGATGTTAAAAAGTGAAATTAAAAAAGTTGTTGATTGGAATAGTATAGAAAGGGATGATTATTTAATGGCGATGGAGAGAAGTCCTATCAAAGATACAGAGATAAAACTACTTCTAAAAAATGCCCTAAGTGATGAGATAAACAGTCCTGATGTGTTTATGAAAGGTATTGATGCGAGTTACTATTATGAGGGATATACTTTATATATCACTAAAGAGCTAGAGGAAAATAAATAATGATATTTGTTAGCGAAGCAGAGTTTGAAAAGGCATTAATAAAAGTTTTAAGAGATAAAGGCTGGGGTGAACATGATGTTATTAAAAACCCAACAGAAGAACTGTTACTTGAAAACTGGGCTAAAATTCTTTTTGAAAATAATAAAAGTATAGATAGACTAAATAATACTCCTTTAACTCACAGTGAAATGCAACAAATCTTAGAGCAAATTAATATCTTAAAAACACCACTTAAATTAAACAGCTTTATAAATGGAAGAACTGTATCAATAACAAGAGATAATGAAGAAGATAAATTACACTATGGAAAAGAAATCAGTTTAAAGATTTATGATAGAGCTGAAATAGCAGCTGGACAAAGTAGATACCAAATAGTTCAACAACCAATTTTTAAAACAAAATCTAAAATATTAAATGACCGAAGAGGTGATTTAATGCTTTTAATAAATGGTATGCCTGTTATTCATATTGAGCTTAAAAAAAGTGGAGTTTCTGTAAGTCAAGCCTATAATCAAATAGAAAAATACTCAAGGGAAGGTGTATTTACTGGATTATTTTCATTAGTTCAAGTATTTGTAGCTATGGAGCCTGAAGAGAGTGTATATTTTGCAAATCCTGGTATGGATGGAAAGTTTAATAAAGACTACTATTTTCATTGGGCAGATTTTAATAATGAGCCTGTAAATAATTGGAAAAAAGTGGCTTCTCTTTTACTTTCTATTCCAATGGCTCATCAACTTATAGGATACTATACAGTTGCAGATGATGCTGATGGTGTTTTAAAAGTTATGAGAAGTTACCAATATTATGCAGCAAATGCTATTAGTGATAAAATCAAAAAAACTAATTGGAAAGATAAAAACTCTTTGGGTGGTTATATTTGGCATACAACAGGTAGTGGTAAGACAATGACTAGCTTCAAGTCTGCTCAACTAATTGCAAATTCAAAAGATGCTGATAAAGTAATATTTCTAATGGATAGAATTGAGTTAGGAACTCAATCACTGCAAGAGTATAGAGCTTTTGCAGATTCAAGTGATGATGTTCAAGCTACTGAAAATACAGGCGTTTTAGTAACTAAATTAAAAAGTAATGACCCTGCAAATACTTTAATAGTTACATCTATTCAAAAAATGAGCAATATAAATAGTGAAGAAGATGGATTAAATAGCAAAGATATAGAACTAATTTCCAATAAAAGAATAGTTTTTATTGTTGATGAAGCTCATCGTTCTACGTTTGGAGATATGCTTATTGCTATAAAAGATACATTTGCAAATGCCATATTTTTTGGGTTTACAGGAACACCAATACAAGATGAAAATCAGAAAAAAGACAATACAACAGCAACGGTATTTGGAGATGAATTACATAGATATAGTATAGCTGATGGTATTAGAGATAGAAATGTACTTGGATTCGACCCATATAAAGTATTAACTTATAGAGATAAAGATTTAAGAAAAGCAGTTGCTCTTCAAGAATCAAAAGCAAAAAGTGAAATTGAAGCACTAAACGATGAAAAAAAGAAAAAAGTCTTTAATAAGTTTATGACTGAATTAAAAATGACTGGATATATAGATGCTTCTGGTAAATATATAAAAGGGATAGAGGATTTTGTATCTAAAGCCCAATATGAAAGAATAGAACACCAAAATCAAGTTACAGATGATATATTGGATAATTGGATAACTCTCAGTCAAAACTTCAAGTTTCACGCAATTTTTGCAACAAGTAGTATCCCTGAAGCAATAGAATATTATCGTTTATTAAAAGTAAAAATCCAAGAAAAAAACCTTGATTTAAAATTTACAGCTTTATTTGATTCAAATATAGATAATGATGATGGTGCAAAATCAGCCTTTAAAGAAGATGGTATTGTAGAGATTATGGAAGATTATAATAAAAGATATGAACAAGATTTTTCACTGAAAATTTTCCAAAAATTTAAAAAAGATATTGCTTCAAGATTAGCACATAAGAAACCATATAACTACATAGAAAAAAATCCAGAAAAACAAATTGATTTATTAATTGTAGTGGATCAAATGCTTACAGGGTTTGACTCAAAATGGATAAATACTCTTTATTTGGATAAAGTATTGAAATATGAAACTATAATACAAGCTTTTTCAAGAACAAATAGACTTTTTGGAGCAGATAAACCATTTGGTACTATTAGATACTATAGATACCCTCATACTATGGAAGAAAATATTAACAAAGCAGTTAAATTGTATTCTGGAGATAAACCTCTTGGACTTTTTGCAGATAGATTAGAAAACAATTTAAAGAAGCTAAATAAACTTTATGCTGAGATTTTTGATTTGTTCGAAAGTGCAGGAATTGAAAACTTTGAAAAACTCCCTGATGATTTAACAGAAAGAGCAGAATTTGCAAAACTGTTTAAAAAGTTTAATGAAACTTTAGAGGCTTCAAAGATTCAAGGGTTTAAATGGTCTGAACTTGAGTATGAATTTAAAGAACTTGAACCAAAAAGAGTAGTAAATTTGGATATTGATAAAAATACGTATCTTATTTTAGTTCAAAGATATAAAGAGCTTCCATCTAGTGGTGGAGGAAGTGGTGGTAATACTGATATACCATTTGAAATTGAAGGGTACATAACTGAAATTGATACTGATAAAATTGATACTGATTTTATGAATTCAAGATTTGATAAATATAGAAAAATAATTGATAGTGGCGATACAGTAGAGATTGAAAAAACATTAAATGAACTTCATAAATCATTTGCAACACTTAGCCAAGAAGAACAAAAATACGCAAATATTTTTATTCATGATATTCAAAATGGAGATATTCAAATAGATTCTAGTAAAACTTTTAGAGA
>CAZDFZ010000151.1:3225-4130 GCA_964504855.1 uncultured Aliarcobacter sp. | reverse complement strand
ATATTTATTTTGTCCAGGTTTTCTTCTATCCATTTCACTTTGAATAAACTCTTCATCTATTTTTATTCCAGCAGGTACTCCATCTACAATACAACCAAGAGCTTTTCCGTGAGATTCACCAAATGTTGTGAATCTAAATCTATGACCAAATGTATTCATATATGAGTATCTTCCTCTCTTAGTTTATCAATAGCTATTTTTGCCACTGCTTGCTGTGCTAGTTTTTTACTTTTTCCACTCGCTTTTCCATAACAAACACCATCTATCCAAATAGATACTTCAAACTCTTTTTTGTGATCAGGTCCATAAGAACCTTCTATTTTGTAATCTGGAATAGATGCAAATCTAGCTTGAGTTATTTCTTGTAAAGCTGTTTTATAATCACTAAATAAAACATCTAAATTGATTTTGTCATAAGATTTTTCAAGTAAATCTAAAATAATTGGTTTTAAAGTATTTAGACCAGATTCAAGATATATTGCACCCATAATTGCTTCAAAAGCATCAGATAAAATTGAGGCTTTAGTTCTTCCTTTATTTCTCTCTTCAGCATTTGAAATAAAGATATAATCACCTAATTTTATTTCATTCGCTAGTCTTGTAAAACCAGTTTCATTAACTAAAGATGCTCTGATTTTTGAAAGTTCACCTTCATTTGATTTTGGAAATTTTAAAAATAAGTATTCACCAACAATTAAATTTAGAACAGCGTCTCCTAAAAATTCTAATCTCTCATTATTGTAGGGTTTTTTATAGCTTTTATGTGTAAGTGCTTCGATTATCAGATTTTTATTTTTAAACTGATAATCCAAACACTTTTCTAATTTTGAATAATCACTCATATATTTCCTTTTTTAAATTTTTTTGCAAGTATATCACATCTTTTATTATTGTAAAGATTGATT
>CAZDFZ010000151.1:0-3215 GCA_964504855.1 uncultured Aliarcobacter sp. | reverse complement strand
GATAATCCAAACACTTTTCAAGTTTTGAATAATCACTCATTGAGTTCCTTTTTAATTTTTTAAAGTGTTGTAAGTATATCACATCTTTGATTATGAAATCACAACTGTTATTGTAAAGATTGATTTGAAGTGAAAAATGATTTAGTTAATCTATGTTTTACATCAAATGTTAAAATATTATGACAATGTGGACATCTTGTATCAAAAACTGGATGGGAATGTTTGCATGATGAACAAATAAATTCAAAATCTAAAGATGCTTTGATTTGATGTTCATGTTTATTTAATAAAATTAAAATATCAAAATCAAAATCACCACTATGATCTAAAGTATTTAGGTATCCTTTTGCATTATATAATTCAACTAAAAATTGATTTTCTATGACTTTCTCAAAATCAATATCATCAAAATTTAAATACCACATAATATCAGGATATTTTGAACAATTAAATTCTGAAATATGGTTCCAAAAAAAGGGTTTATTAAATTGAATTAAAAAAGAGATAAATATTCTTTCAATAATTTTATTTTCTTTGAAAATTTCATACAACAACTCAGTTCTTTTTTCATAAGAAAGTACAGAATCATTTAATATAATTAATGTATCTAAGTAAATTTTATCTACATTCATATCTTTGTCTAATTCTTCAAGACTAGTAGTTACTTCTTTCGCTTTTTTATAATCTTTTAATTTTTCAAAAACTAATAAAAGATGAATTAATGCATTTTTATTTCTAGGAGAAAATTTCAAAATTCTTAAAAATATATCTTTAGATCTTTGTAAAAAACCACCTCTAAAGTAAGTAGTTCCTAAAAGTTCTAGTAATTCTTCTTTCTTTACCCTATCATTTACATGCTCAAGAAGTGTTAGATATACTGATATTGCTTTATTATAATCACCTTTATGCAGAAATGATGAGGCTAGTAGTAAAATAGAATCAAAAGGCAGATTATAAGTTTTATATAAATGAACATAATCTTCTTCTTTTAATTTACCAAGTTCAAATCTTAAAGATAATTCTCGATAATCTTTTCTTGCACTTTTTTCTCTATAAATACTAAATGAATAAGTTACAAATGATATTAAAAAAACAAGAGCTACAAGTAGTATTATTCCAAATAATGGATCTCTATATTCTAAAATTATATTATCCAAACAAAACCTTAATTATTTTATATCTGTGTGTTTTGATATTAACATAAAAGTTCATATAAAATAATAAAAGTGTATAATCCAAATATGATAAAAAAAGAATCTATTGAAAATTTAAAAAACCATCTTGATGTTGTTGATGTTGTATCTCAGTTTATTGAATTAAAAAAAACAGGTGCAAATTTCAAAGCATGTTGTCCTTTTCATGGAGAAACTACACCATCATTTGTAGTAAGTCCTGCAAAACAAATATACCATTGTTTTGGATGTGGAGTAGGTGGAGATTCTATAAAATTTGTTATGGAATATGAAAAATTATCATATCCAGAAACAATAGAAAAACTAGCTTCTATGTATAATTTTAATTTAGATTATGAAGATAGTACTGAAAAAAAACAAGATATTAAAATTTTAGAAGAAGTAAATAAATATTATCAAAAACTTTTTGTAACTAATGAAAATGTTAAAGATTATATTCATAAAAGAGGAATATCAGAATTTTCAATTGAAAAATTTGAAATAGGTTATTCTCCTATTTCAGCTGATACGATTAATTTTCTAAAATCAAATCATTATAATTTAACTGATGCAATAGATTTGGGTGTAATTGATAATGGAACGAATGGTTTGTATTCAAGATTTATAGAAAGAATTACTTTTCCTATATATTCTATAAATGGTAAACTTGTAGGATTTGGTGGAAGAACCATAACTGGACATAGTGCAAAATATGTAAATTCTCCTCAAACAAAACTTTTTAATAAATCAAGACTTTTATATGGTTATCATTTAGCAAAAGAACAGATTTATAAAAAAAATCAGATTATAGTTTGTGAAGGTTATTTAGATGTAATAATGCTTCATCAAGCTGGATTTAACACAGCTGTTGCAACGCTTGGGACGGCTCTTACTACAGAGCATTTACCACTTTTAAGACGTGGCGAACCAAAAGTTATATTAGCTTATGATGGTGACAAAGCAGGACTTGCAGCAGCCTTTAAAGCTTCAGTGATGTTAAGTCAGAGTGAATTTGATGGTGGTGTAATTATTTTTGCAGATGGATTAGATCCAGCTGATATGGTAAATAATGGGAAAATTAGCGAGTTAAATGAAATATTTTCAAATCCTATTTCTTTTATTCCTTATGCAATTGATTATATTATTTCTAAATATGATATAAATGATCCAATCCAAAAACAAAAAGCACTTACTGAAACAAATGATTATTTAAAAACATTAACTCCTCTTAATCAAGATGAATATAAAAGATATTTAGCACAAAAATTAAATATAAGAGAAAATTTAGTAAAAACTACTGCAAATAAACAAAGAATGTATGAACCTAATTTAACAAAAATTGATATTGCAGAGCTTTGTATAATAAAATCTATTTTGGAAAAACCAAAAAGATTGGATTCAGTTTTGGATATTATTGATTCTTCAATGTTTGAAGTTCATAAAAATGAATTTGAATTATTGTTATCAGATATTAATAATTTATCTTTAAATTCAATTATTTTGAATGAAAAACTTGAAAATTACGATGATGAAAGATTAAATCAAGAGTTATTAACATTAGTTTATAAATTTTATACAAATAAGTTAATAGCAATTTCTTACGACAATACTTTAGATTTTAAACAAAAAGCAAATTTAATAAGAAAAGTAAAAGACAATATATATCAACTTAAGCAAGGAAAATTAGTTAGCTATAACTTGTAGAGAATTACTTATTTATTTACTTAGACTTAAAGAAAGTTTAAACTAATTTTAGATAATATTCCGATTCGAAAAATAGAGTTTAGTATCACAAAATATGAACCTAGCATATAGAATTGAATTAGAGGAAGAAAGATGTACGCAATTATCAAATGTGGTGGAAAACAGTATAAAGTTTCTGAGGGTGATATCTTAGATGTAGATTATACTGGATTAGCTGCTAAAGAAACTTTAGAGATTACTGATGTTTTAGCTGTAAACAACGGTGAATTAAAAACTGGTGATGCAGTTGCAAATGCAAAAGTTGAAGCAGTAGTAGTATTAGATGGTACTGGTGTAAAT
>CAZDFZ010000150.1:0-4130 GCA_964504855.1 uncultured Aliarcobacter sp. | reverse complement strand
TGCTTAAATATGAAAAAACTTATCTTACTAAACGGAACTTCTATTTTTCTTTTTCCTGTTACAAATTGAGCTGTTACAGAATCAGTATTTTTTGAAATTTCAGCCAAAGTACCTTGAGCTACAATATTTCCACCATGTCTTCCTGCTTTTGGTCCAATATCAACTATATAATCAGCAGCTTCAATAGTCTCTTTATCATGCTCAACAACAATTACAGTATTTCCTTTTTCTTGTAAAGCACGAAGAGTTTTAATAAGTTTATTTGTATCTCTTTCATGTAAACCAATAGATGGTTCATCAAGTACATACATAACTCCTGTTAATCCACTTCCAATTTGTGAAGCAACTCTTATTCTTTGTGCTTCTCCACCACTTATAGTTCGTGCATCACGTCCAAGAGTTATATAACCCAATCCTACGTCGTATAAAAAGAAAATTCTTTCTTTTATCTCTTTTAAAATAGGTTTTGAAATCATTTTAAATTGGTCATTTAGATAATCAAAATTTGAATCATCTTGAAAAAATGCATGAGCATCTTCAATAGGGATATTTAAAATATCACTAATTGTTTTATTTGCTACATAAACGCTTTGAGAAGAGGGCTTTAATCTATTTCCATTGCATGAATCACATCTCTTTTCAGTCATATATTCACTCATTTCTTTTTCTTCTTTTATCATGTCGTAAGCTAGTTTTACAACACCTTCCCATTTTCGTGTTAGTTTATGTCTTTTCCAAAAGAATGTAACTTCATCAACACTTCCATGTAAAATAGCTTTTCTTTGATGATCTGGTAAATCCCTAAAAGCAGTATTTACATTTATATCCATTCCTTCACAAAAAGCTAAAAGCATTTTGAAATAAAAACCTTTGTTAAAACCGTAAATTACTCTAATTGCTCCATCTTCAATAGATAAATCTTCATTGATAACTTTTTTCATATCAAGAGCATATCTAATACCTAAACCATCACAAGATGAACAAGCACCTTTTGGAGAGTTAAATGAAAATGATAGTGGTTCAAGTGGTTCAAATGAGATTTTACAAGAAAAACAAGCCATATGTTCAGAGTAGTGAATATGTTTTTCAACTCCCATCTCTTCATTATTTATAACTTCAATCTCAAGTTCTCCAAAACTCTCTTTTAGACCTTTTTCAATATCTTGAGCAATTCTATCTCTATTTTCCTCTTTTATCGTAACCCTATCAATTACCACTTTGATTGTGTGCATTTGAGTTTTTGCAAGTTCAATTTCCTCATCAAGTCTTACCATAACTCCATCAATCATGGCTCTTACATACCCTTTGCTTCTTAAACTTTCAAGCAAATCAGCGAAGCTTCCTTTTTTTCTATTGATTAATGGAGCTAAAATTACAACTTTTGATTCGTTTGGCAGTGTTAGAACTTGATTTATAACATCACTTGCACTCATTTGTGAAATTGGTTCACCACATTGGTGGCAGTGTTGTTTTCCAATTCTGGCATATAAAAGTCTAAAATAGTCGTAAACTTCTGTGATTGTTCCAACTGTTGAACGAGGGTTTTTTGAAGTTGTTTTTTGATCAATTGCAATAGCTGGAGTTAATCCTTCTATTCTTTCAACATTTGGTTTTCCAACTTTGTCTAAGAATTGTCTTGCGTATGCTGAAAGTGATTCAATATATCTTCTTTGACCTTCTGCATAAAGAGTATCAAATGCAAGAGTTGATTTTCCAGAACCACTAAGTCCTGTAAAAACTATAAGTTTGTTTTTTGGTATTTCTAGGTTTATATTTTTTAAATTATTTTCACAAGCGTTAAATATTTTGATTGAATCTGTCATGTTTTGCCTTTAAAATTTTGAAGCTAATATTATAGGATAGATATATATAATACTCTATTAAGAAAATAATTATTATTTATTTAGGAAAAATTATGGAATATAAACTTGCACAAATAGAAGATATAGAAAAAGTTTTGGAGTTACATTTTAAATATCAAATAGATTCTATAAAAGAAGAAGATAAAAAAGATGGATTTATTACAACTGCTTTTACAAAAGAGCAAATGAAAGATTTGATTGAAATAGAGCAGGGGTTATTTATTGCAGTTGAAAATGAGGCAATAGTAGCTTATGTTATGAGTGCTTCATGGAATTTTTGGTCAAGATGGCCAATGTTTGCTTATATGATAGAAGATTTACCAAATTTAGAATATTTAGGACAAAAATTAAGTATCAAAAACTCATATCAATATGGACCTGTTTGTGTGGACAAAGAGTATAGGGGAAAAAAGATTTTAGAAAATTTATTTGAATTTGCTAGAGTTAATATGGCAAAAAGATTTCCTATTTTAGTGACTTTTATAAATAAGATAAATCCACGTTCTTTTGAAATGCATAAAAGAAAAATAGGTCTAGAAGTTATAAAAGAGTTTTCATATAACAACAATCATTATTATGAGTTGGTTTATGATACTACAAAAGAGTATTTTTAAACTAATACTCTTTTATTGCTCTATTTCTTTTGTATTTTTATACTCATTTGTTCTAATTCGTCTTTCTATTTCTCTTTTAATTGCACCTAATGCATAATTTTTATTACCACCATGAATACTTGTTATTATTTGAGAATTACAATTATGACAAATAAAATCTGTTCTAGAAAGATCTGTATATTTTGTATGACTTGAACGGTCATCGTATAAAAGTACAGCATCACATTTTGGACAATAGCACTGAATATCAGATATTTCATCTTTTATCCATTTCCATCTCCATTTAGTACCATAAATAAAATCTTCTATATAAGTTGCGTATTCAGGCTTAGAGTTAGTTTGAAAATTTAATAAGAATTTTATAACAGTGATTGATGCTAGAATTGAAATAATTAAAAACAACCATAATGGAAATGAATACAAAGTTATTAAACTTTCATATATCCAACTTATACCTAGTTCTATTTGTAAAATAAAATTTTCTATTTTAAAGCCTTTGTATAAATTTCTGGAATTATATAGTAAGCAGACTAAAATTAAAATTTTATATCTATAAAAAGGTATGTACTTTATTTCATAAATAATTAAAATAACATATAAATTATAAGGAGACCAAAAAAAGACTTCTAAAATTGTAAAATTAATTAAAGAAATAATCCAAGGAAATATTAAATGAAAATAATAAAAATAATTGGCTTAATTAAAAAAATGGGGTCTGAATTATTCTCTTTTCTTATAGCTAACTAAGTAATCATCAACAATTTTTAACTTCAAATTTTTTGATAATCCTTTATGTATTTTTATTAATATTTTCAATGGTGAAAATGTTTGGTTTGCAACACAACCATCAGAAATAAAACCTGTTGTGGTTTATAACGCACCTGTTGTAATTGAAGAAGAGAAAATACAAACTGTAACTTTCTAAAAAAGTAGAAGAAAATTAGAACTAAAGCAATCAAGTTTAGGCTTGGTTGCTTTTTTTATTTAGTAAATATCAATTTTAATAAAGCCTAAAAATCGTACAATAAGATTAAAATAAGAGATAAAAAAGGATATTTATGCCATTTTCAACTTTGGGATTTAATATAAAAATAAATAAAGCACTTGATGAAAATGCTTATAAAAATCCTACTGATATACAAAAAAAAGTAATTCCTTTGATTTTACAAGGTAAAGATATCATGGCAAAAGCTCAAACTGGTAGTGGAAAAACGGCCAGTTTTGTTTTACCAATTTTAGAATTTTTATCAAATAAAGAAGAAGATAAAAAACATAAAGTAAAAGCAAAAATATCAACTTTAGTCCTTACTCCTACGCGAGAATTAGCTTTACAAGTATCTAAAGCCTTTATTGATTTTTCTAAGTATTTTATAAATAAACCTAAAGTTGTTAGTATTATAGGAGGAGAAAGTCTTAGCCAACAACTTTTAGATATACAAAAAGGTTGTGATATAGTTGTGGCAACCACTGGACGTTTACTTGATATACTTGATAAAAAACAGATAAATCTATCAAAAGTTGAATTCTTTGTTTTAGATGAATCAGATAAAATGCTTGATTTAGGTTTTGAAGTTGAACTTGAAGAACTTTTAAAATCTCTTCCAAAAAATAGACAAAATTTGTTATTTTCTGCAACTTATCCTCCAAAAATGTT
>CAZDFZ010000149.1:0-4135 GCA_964504855.1 uncultured Aliarcobacter sp. | reverse complement strand
AAAACATCAAGAGACTTATGAAATTATGAAGCCTGAAGATGTTGGAGTGTTTAAAGATAGTACTTTAATTTTAGGAAAACACTCAGGACGTGCTGCATTTAAAGATAAAATAGCTCAATTAGGGTTTGATAAAGTAAGTGATGATGAGTTAAATGCTGCATTTGAAAGATTTAAATTATTAGCAGATAAGAAAAAAGAGATTACTGATGATGATGTAAGAATGTTAATTACAGATGAATCTTTGAATCATGATAAAACTTATGAGTTGGTTGGATTACAAATAAGTGATTGTACAGCGGGTGTTCCAACAGCAGCTGTTGCTATTAAGCATAAAGGCGAAATAATAAAAGATGCAGCTATTGGTGATGGAACAATGGATGCAATTTTTAAAACTATTGATAGATTAACAGGTTATAATGGAGAATTAAAAGATTATAAAGTAATCTCTGTAACAGAAGGAAAAGATGCTCTTGCTAAAGTAACAACAAGAGTAGTTTTTGATGAATCTTCACCTTCATTTGTTGGACATGGATTAAGTATTGATACAATGCTTGCAACTGCAAAAGCTTACTTAGGAGCTTTAAATTCATATCTTTCTCAAAAAGCTAGGCTTTCAAAAAATAGTGAACATCAAGTTTAATCAGAAAGGAGGAAAGGGTATTATCTCTTTCCTTAACATAAATAATGCAAAATAAAATAATATCTGCTTTTTATTCATTAGATAATTCCCAAGCATATACATCAACTAAAGATTTTTGTAAAAATATTTTAGAAAATAGTCAATTTAAATATAAGAAATATTTTGATTTTTTTATGATCTTTTTAGTTTTAAGTACAGTAGCAACTTTAATTTATGAAGTAAATCATGTAGAAATACCTCTTTTGATAGATTATGAATATTTTGCTGTTGGTGTTTTCGCATTAGAGTGGCTGGCAAGATTATGGGTTTATAGTGATATTAGAAAAACTTTTATAAAAGATTATGAAGAGACACTATTTTTTGGAAAAGAGTATAAATTATCAATATCTTTTAGAAAAGTTCTTAAAGAAAAAATGGAGTATATTTTCTCTCCGATGTCAATAATTGATTTATTGGCAATTTTACCTGCTTATCGACCACTTAGGGTTTTGAGAATTTTTTTACTTTTTAGACTTTTAAAAATTTTAAGATATGCAAGTGCTTTAAAAGAGTTTTCAAGTGTTTTTCAGGAGAGAAAATTTGAACTATTTACACTTGCATTATTGATTGTATTAGTTATATTTTTTGGTTCTACTGTAATGTTTGTTTATGAAGGTAATGGAGAGAACGAAAAATTAAAAGATTATTTTGATGCAGTTTATTGGGCGGTTATTACAGCAACTACTGTTGGATATGGAGATATTGTTCCTGTAACAATTGAGGGTAAATTTGCAACGGCTATATTAGTAGTTGCAGGAATTTTGACAATTGCATTTAGTACATCAATTGTAACAACATCTTTAGTTGAAAGAATTGAGTTAATTAAGCAATCAAGAGTTGAAAATGAAGTTCAAAAACTAAAAACTTTTACAATTATTTGTGGATATAAAATTTTATCAAAATATTTAGTTGAGGAGCTTTTAAAGCAAAATAAAAAGATTTTAATTATTGAAGATAATGACGAAAAAGTCGCAAAAGCAAAAAATAATGGTTTATTAGTTATAAAAGGTGATGCAACAGATACTGATTTTTTAAGAAAAATTGGTGTAGGAAGAAATGTTGATACAATAATTGCACTAGAGGAAGATGATGCAACAAATTTATCAATAGTTTTAGGTGCTAGAATGCTTGATCAAAATATTCAAATTATTGCTTTAGTAAATGAATCTGAAGTTGATAATAAGTTAAAACTTGCAGGTGCAGATTTTATTGTAAATTCAAATCAATTAAGTGCATATGTAGCAAGTGAATATATAGGACAACCTGTTGCATTTGAAGCTGTTGATGGAATATTACTTGAAGGTGATATGTCAGCTGAAGTAAATGAAATAGAAATAGTTGATGGTATGAATGTTATAAATAAAGACATAAATGCAATAAATTTCGAAGATTATAATCTTACATTAATTGGAGTAATTAATAGAAGTAATAATAATGAATTTATTTTTAATCCTATAAATATTCAATATCTTTTAAAAGAAAAGGATATATTAATTGTTATTGGTTATAAACAATCATTAAAAGATTTGAAAACAGATTTTTTAAGTAAATTTTTTTAAAAAGATATAAAATGGCAAAAAAAGTAGTAATTTATGGTTATACAACTTTAGGTTCAAAAATAGCAAATCTTCTTTCTGATAAAAAATATGAAATAATAGTGGTAGATTTTGACCAATCTTCATTACAGCAGGCTTCAAAAGATGGTTTTGAAATTTTTGAATCTACTTTATTAAATGATAATGATTTAATGGCAGTGGGTATAGATAAAGATATTGATGCTCTTTTTTGCGTATCTTATAGTAATAAGAATAATTTATTTATAACACTTTCTGCAAGAAATTTAAGTAAAGAACTTAAAATTATTACTATTTCAAAAACAAAATCTGAAGCAAATAAGCTGGAAATCGCAGGTGCTACAAAAGTTTTAAATCCTAATGAGTTAGGTGCATATAGAATATATAGATATATGTCAAAACCATTGATGTTAAGAGTTCTTGATGACATATTATTTAGTAAATCTGATTTAAATATATCTGAAATTTATATTGAACATAATTCTATATTAAAGGGTTTATTTTTAAAAGATATGACTATTCATAAGGATTTTAATATTTTAATATTAGGTATTATGGATTTAGAAATAAGTGATAAGTTCATATTTAATACAAAAAGAATCAATCACAAAATTGATGATGGTGATGTTTTAGTGGTTGTTGGTAAAAATGAAGACTTAGAAAATTTTTCTAACTATATAAATAATAAGTAAATTTATATGATTCAGATTCAAACACAAGTAGAATTAAAACAAGAAATAGATTCAAAAGAGCCTATATTAATATATTTTAGTGGTGAAAATTGCAGTGTTTGCAAAGTTTTAAAACCAAAGATTGAAGAAGAAGTTAAAATAAACTTTCCAAAGATGAAAATATTTGAAGTAAAAACAGATGAATCTTTAGAACTAACTGCTCAATTTATGATTTTTTCAATTCCTGCAACAATCATCTATTTTGATGCAAGAGAGTTTAAAAGATATGGAAGAAATATGAGTATTCCACTTTTTATTGAAGATTTAAAAAGACCATATAATCTAATGTGCGAGTAAAATATGAAAAGAATGTTATTGATTTTATTTATACTTTGTATAGTTGTTCAGTTTATCACAATAAAAAAAGTAGATGAAAGTGTTGATAAAAACTTAGAAATAAAAGCAAGTGAGCAAGTGATGAACATTTTTAAAAAAGCTTGTTATGATTGTCATTCAAATGAGATAAAATATCCTTGGTATTCAAGTGTTGCACCTTTTTCTTGGGTAATTGATGACCATATTAAAGAGGGTAGAAAAGCTTTAAATTTTTCTCTTTGGGAAAATTATACGCTTGAACAAAAAAGTGAACATTTAAAAGATATTTATAGAACTGTATATGCACCAATGCCACTTCAAAGTTATCTTTGGCTTCATAAAGAAGCGGAGCTTTCAAAAGAAGAGAGAAGTTTAATTCGAGATTGGACAGGAGTTAGATCTAAGTGAGAGAAGAAGTAGCAGAACTATTATCTAATAAGGGTGAGTTATTAACAGTAACATATTTTAAACTTCAAAAATTGTTTGAAAAGAAATATGGTGTAAATACAATAGTTCTTATGGAAATAGGGACATTTTTTGAAGTTTATGAAGTAAATAATGACGAAGAACATATTGGAAAAGCAAAAGAGATAGCTGAACTTTTAAATATCCAACTAACAAGAAAAAATAAATCAATTTTAGAAAACTCAAAAGAAAATCCTATAATGGCTGGAGTTCCAGCTATTTCATTTGAAAAACATTTAGCAAGAATAATCTCTGAGCAAAAATATACAATAGCAATTATTAGACAAAAGGGTGTCCCTCCAAGTGTTAGTAGATATTTAGATACTATTGTAAGTCCTGGAACAAACTTTGATTTTGTAATAGATCAAGAT
>CAZDFZ010000148.1:0-4141 GCA_964504855.1 uncultured Aliarcobacter sp. | reverse complement strand
ATAAATATCTATTAGAATTTGAAGAAAATGCTTCAAAAAAAGGTATCAAAGTTCATTTTGCATTTGATGCACTTGAACATAATCAAATTGTTGCAAAGATTCTAAAAGAAAAAGGTGTTACAAAACTTGTAAAATCAAAATCAATGTTAACAGAAGAGTGTCATCTAAATCCTTATTTAGAAAAACTTGGAATTGAAGTTATAGATACTGACCTTGGGGAAAGAATAGTTCAACTAAGAAATGAGCCTCCATCACATATTGTTTTACCAGCAATTCATCTAAAAAAATCAGATGTAAGTGATACTTTTCATGAACATCTTGGAACTGAACAAGGAAATTATGACCCAACATATCTTACTCGTGCTGCTAGGGCTGCTTTAAGAGAAGATTTTTTAACAGCACAAGCAGGACTAACAGGTGTAAATTTTGCAATTGCAAATACTGGTGGAGTTGTTGTTTGTACAAATGAAGGAAATGCAGATATGGGAGCTAGTGTTCCAAAACTTCATATTGCATCTATGGGTATTGAAAAAATTATTCCTAGACTTGAAGATTTATCTGTATTTACAAGATTACTTGCAAGAAGTGCAACTGGTCAGCCAATTACATCTTATACTTCACATTTTCATGCCCCTGTAGAAGGTGGAGAGATGCATGTTATTATTGTTGATAATAATAGAAGTCAATTTTTGGCATCTGCAAAAAATAAAAAAGCACTAAACTGTATTAGATGTGGTGCTTGTATGAATACTTGTCCAGTTTATAGAAGAAGTGGTGGTCACTCTTACGAATATGTAATTCCAGGACCAATAGGTTCAATATTAGGAGCTAAGAAAGAGCCTGAGAAACATAATTCTTTACCATTTGCATGTACTTTATGTGGTTCTTGTTCAAATGTTTGTCCAGTAAAAATAGATTTAGATTCACAACTTTATAGCCTAAGACAAGATTTAGGAAATGCAAATTTAATCGATCCAAAGAAAAAAATGGCAATGAAAGTAACAGCATGGCTTATGAGTAAACCAACACTATTTGAATTTGCTGGGAAAATGGCAAGATTTATAGTACCAAAATTACCAAATTCACTTGTTTATAACAAAGGAAATTTGTGGGGGAAACAAAGAGATTTACCTGTTATGCCTCCAAAAAGTTTTAAAGAGATGTTTAGAGATGGAGAATTAAATGAATAGCAAAGAAAAAATATTAGAAAATATTAAAAATAACAATAAAGTAAAAAGTGTTAATTTACCAAGTTATGAAAATTTTGGTATTAAATTTGATAATAAATTTGCAACATTCTCTACTATGCTTGAAAGCGTGGGAGGAAAAGCATTACTTATTGATAAAGAACAACTTGATGTTACTATAAAATCTTTATATCCAGATGAAAAACAAATTGCATCAAATGTTGATTTTTGTTCACTTGGAAATTTTGATGCAAACTCTTGTGATGATGCTCATGATCTAAAAAATATTGATTTAGCAATTGTAAAAGGTAATTTTGCAGTTGCTGAAAATGGTGCTATTTGGATGAAAAATGAGAAAAATAGACATAGAGCATTGTATTTTATAGCTCAAAATATTGTTATTGTGATTGATGAAAAAGAACTTTTGAATAATATGCACGAAGCCTATGAAAAAATAAGTTTTGAAAATATAGGATATGGTGTATTTATCTCAGGACCATCAAAAACAGCAGATATTGAACAGTCTTTAGTTATTGGTGCACATGGTCCAAAATCTGGATATGTGATTTTCATTAAATCTTGATATAATTGCTAAATAGGGGATAATAATGAAATATTTTTTACTATTTAGCATACTTTTTTTTAACTTCTTATACGCAAATCAAAATAAAGAAGTATTATTAATCCATTCATACCATAAAGGATATGTTTGGACTGATGATATTTCAAAAGCAATTGAAAAAGAGTTTGATGATTACAAAAATATCGAACTTACAACTGTTTATATGGATACTAAAAGAATAGATGATTCATCATATTTGGAAAAACTTGCAAATCTTTATAAAGAAGAATTTTCAAGTAGAAAATTTGATTTAATAATGCTCAGTGATAATAATGCTTTTGATTTCGTTGCAAAATATTATGATTATCTATTCAAAGATGCTCCGGTATTATTTTGTGGAATAAACAACTATTCTAAAAAGAATTTAGAAAATCTTACTTTTAATAATATTTCTGGTGTTGCAGAAGAAGTAGATATTGAAAAAAACTTTGAATTAATATCAAAATTACATCCAAATCTAAAAAATCTTTTAATTATCAATGATAACTCAATAACAGGACTTGCTGTAAAAAAAGATTTAGCACCTATTATGGAAAAGTATAATAAAAAATTTAAAATTGAATATACAGATAATCTTGAAATTAATGCTTTAAAATCAAAAGTTTCAAATCTGGATAAAAGTAATAGTGCAATTTTATTTGTTCTTTTATTCAAAGATACAACAGGAAAATATTTTACATATAAACAAAGTTTTGAAGAGGTAAAAGAAGTAAGTCAAGTACCTATTTATGGTCTTTGGGATTTCTATTTAAATAGTGGAATGGTTGGAGGATTATTAACTTCTGCAATTGCCCAAGGACAAACTATATCAAAAATGGCATTAGATGTGTTAAACGGTAAAGATATCAAAGATATTCCTGTTTTGGAAAAATCTCCAAATCTTTATATGTTTGATTACAATGAATTAAAAAGATTTAATCTGGATGTTTCAGATTATGTCGAAGATCCGATAATCATAAATGAACCTAGTTCTGTCTATAAAGAACATACAAAATTTTTTGTTATCACTATAGTTATAATTTTCTTATTAAGTATTATCGTTTTAATTTTGAAAGCAAATATTCAAAGAAGAGAGAAACTTGAACTTGAACTCTCAAATAGAATAGAATTTGATAAAGTTTTACTTGATACTATACCTAATCCTATTTATTATAAAAATACGGAAGGTAAATTTTTAGGTTGCAATACAGCTTTTGCAAATTTAGTAAGCTCTTCAAGGAATGAAATAATTGGGAAAACTGCTTTTGACTTTTTTCCAATAAAAGTTGCTACAAAAAATACACAAATAGATAAAGAGTTACTACAAACTTTCAGTACAAGCACATCTGAATTTACTTTTTATACACCATCAAATGAGATGAAGCATATTATTTTAAATAAAGCTGTTTATAAAAATATTGATGGAACTATTGGTGGAATTGTTTGTATTATGGATGATATAACTGAAAGGATTCAACAAAAACAATTCTTAATTCAACAAAGTAAATTAGCAGAAATGGGAGATATGATTGCAGCAATTGCTCATCAATGGAATGAGCCATTAGTTGAATTATCTGCACTTGTTCAGGATATTCAAACTTCATATTTACTAAATGAATTAAAAGATACAAATGTAAAAAGTTTCGTAAATGACTCAATGATTCAAATAAAATATATGTCAAAAACTCTAAGTGATTTTAGAAACTTCCTAAAACCATCTACAAAAAAGAACCTTTTTTCAATATCAAAAGCGTTTAATGAAATAAATGAGATTATAGGAAAACAAATATTTTACTCAAATATAAAAATGAATTTTAATTATAAAAATGAAAATGAAGAGCTACTAATATATGGCTATGAAAATGAATTCAAACAGGTTTTACTAAATATTATAAATAATGCTAAAAATAAAATTGTTGATAAAAATCTTCCAATAAATCAAAAAGGAAAAATAAGTATAAACATAGAAAGATGCCAAAATTTCAATACAATAGAGATTATTGATGATGCTGGTGCAATTGATGAAAAAATCATTAATTCTATTTTTGAACCATACTTTACAACAAAAGAAGATGGAACAGGAATAGGTCTTTATATGGCAAAAATTATCATTGAAGATAAAATGAGAGGAACAATTAATGTTCGAAATGATAAAGATAATGTTATATTTACAATAAAACTTCCACATAAAAAGGTTTAATATGAAAATTTTACTTTTAGAAGATAACCAAAAATTAAATGATGCTATTACAAAAAGATTAAAATTAAAAAACTACACTGTTGTTTCTTTCGTTGATGGAGCAGATGCTTATGAAAAAATAACAGAAGGTTTTTCTTGTTTTATTTTAGATAT
>CAZDFZ010000147.1:0-4145 GCA_964504855.1 uncultured Aliarcobacter sp. | reverse complement strand
ATTCTCTTTTGTAAATGCTTCAAGTTTTGAAGGGTCAAATTTTTTCATAGTTGGGAAAAACTTTGCATCTTCAAAGCCACTTGGGTATTGAGATAAAAACTCTGCTTCAATATCTTTTAGTTTTTCTAGGTTCATTTTAACTCTTTTGATTAAAGCTTAAGATTTCTAAGAAGTTTTGAAATTCAAAACTTCTTATTTGAAGATTATTTAAGATTTTTTAACAAACTCTTGTTTTAATTTGATAGCTCCAACACCTGTAACTTTACAGTCAATATTGTGTCCATCATTTCCCTCAACAAGTCTAATACCTTTGATTTTAGTACCAACTTTAATTCCAGATGAACTTCCTTTAACTTTTAAATCTTTTATAACAGTTACATCATCTCCATCTTGTAAAATAGTACCATTTGCATCTTTTACTATTAATGTATCACTACCACCTTCAGCAGCTACATCTTGTGACCATTCGTTGGCACATTCAGGGCAGATGTATAAATTTCCATCTTCGTAAGTATATTCGCTTCCACATTTAGGGCAGTTTGGTAATTGACTCATTATTTTCCTTTAGACATTAAATACCCTATTATACAATAATAATGCTTTCTAATGATTTAGAGGCATTTTCTATCTTTTTTTTACTTCTTATTATCAAATTTTTACAACTTTATTTTTTTGAAATAGAGAATTCTTATATAAATCTAAACCAAACAATTAAGTATTTTTGTGAAATAATTTGTGTACAAAAATGTTAAAAGGATTTCTATGGATTTTTCTACAAAAGTTGCTATTTTCTTAGTTCAGTTTTCAGCAATAATCATTGCAATTGCAATTTTCTTCTATAGAAATAGCTATACCTTTTACACATCATTTATGGATAGATTTTCTACTTTTATAGCAGGTTCAACAATGCTAGGTGGAGTTATTATCTCTTTTATGAATGGTACACTTGATTCTATAGTAATAGCTTACCTTTTACTATTTGTTTACAAAATAGTAGGTCTATTTCCTTATAGATACTAATTTAAAACACAAATGCAATATCAGTAATTCCAATATTATAAACATTTACTTTTACACCATCACTATCAACAACACTATATGAAATTATAAGATCATTTGGATTTTCTATAGTTTGATTATCTTCTACAAATTTTACATACTTATCGTAATCTATAACACTATAAATAAATTTTGCTTTCTCTTTAAATTTTTCATTATTGATATATCTTTCGTATACTTCTTTGTAAGTGGTCTCATCATATTTGTCATAAAAGTTTTTTTTGTACATCAACTCACAGTAAGATGCTTTTTTGAAATTATCACTAGCATATGTTAAATAATCATCTGCAATTATTGATTCTAAATCTTCATGGATTTCAAAAAGATTGTATTTTTTATATCCATCTTCATCAGATATTAATGCTGTTGTTCTTATCATAAATGTTCCTATTTTTTATTTGATTTTATCATATTTAATTTTACAATTTTATGATGTACATTTTTAATTATATTTAAAAATATAACATATTGGATAATGTGTATAATCTATATTAGATAATATGCTTGTCCCACACTAATTCCACCATCATTTAATGGAATATTTTTATTGTAATAAATTTCTTTGTTTTGCTCTTTAAATTTGTTTATTAATATCTCTAAAAGAGTTCTATTTTGAAAAACTCCTCCACCTAAAACAACTGGTAAATTTTCATATGATTTTGAAATATCTAAAATGATTTGAGCTATTGTATTTATAAATTTTGAGCAGATTAATTTTGCATCAATATCTAAAATCATCTCTTTTATCATCAAAGAAATATCAATATTTTCTTCATTGATTTCATAAGAATAAGTTTCTAAAATCTTTTCATCATAATGTTGCTCTATCAAAAGCCCAGCTTCGCCCTCATAGCTTTGAATATGTAAAATATTAGCTATTGACGCAACAGCATCAAACAGACGCCCCACAGAGCTTGTAAGTGGAGAATTAAGACCTCTTTGCCACATAGTATGAAGCATTTTTATCTCTGATTCTTTAAAAGCTTTTACACAAGATATTTGCATATTTAAAGTTTCTTCCAAAGTAAAATTATCAAAAATCAAACTTAACGCGACTCTTTTTGGTTCTTTTACAGCCATCTCACCACCTAAAAGTTTAAAATATTTAAAGTGATTTACTCTTTTATACTCTTTTTTTGAAGCTACAAAAACTTCCCCACCCCAAATATTTCCATCATCTCCATAACCAGTACCATCAAAAATAAAAGCTAGAACTTCCTTATTTAATTTATACTCAGCCATAACACTTAATACATGGCTATAGTGATGTTGTATCTGAACTAACTCTATTTTTGGGTTTTGTTGTTTTAACTTTAAAGCAAATTTTGTTGATTCATAATTTGGATGTTTATCGCAAACTATAACTTCTGGTTCAAAATCATAAAATCTTTTAAATGTATTTATTGTTCGTTCAAAATATTCCATTGATTTTAACGAGTTTAAATCGCCAATATATGGGGATAAAATTAAATTATTTTCAAAAAATAGAGTTATAGTTGATTTTTGATTTACACCCAATGCTAATATCTTTTTTTTACTATTATCTTTGAAATTAATTGCTATTGGTGCATAACCTCTAGCATTTCTAATTTTTGTTATACTATTATCTACAATTTGTATAACTGTGTCATCACTTGTGTTTATGATTTCTCTATTAAAATCAAGAATATAATCCACCACATTTGATAGTTTTTCTATGATTTCATCTTTTGATTTTATGATTGGTTCATCTTTTAAATTTGCACTTGTAGCAACTATTGGATTATTTAAATACCTAAAAAGTAAATAATGTAATCCTGTATAAGTAATAAAGCATCCTAATTGGGTAATATTTGGAGCTAGAAGTGGCGACAAATCAAAGCTATTTTTCTTTTTAACCAATACAATTGGTTTATTTAAAGAGTTTAAAATCTCTTCTTCTTTAGATGATATTTGGCAATATTCTTTGATGCTATTTATATCTTTGAACATAACTGCAAATGGCTTAGTTGGTCTATTTTTTCTAAGCCTTAATTCTTCTATAGTTTTACTATTTTTTGCATCACAAACAAGATGAAATCCACCAAGTCCTTTTATAGCTACAATATTGCCTTCATTTATTAAATTAGCTATTTGTTGAACTGCTTCCAAATTGTATGATAATATACTATTATTTTTACTATACAAAGTTATATTTGGACCACAAATTTCACAAGCAACAGGTTGTGCATGGTATCTTCTATTTGTAGGATTTGTATATTCATCTTTACAATTCTTGCAAAATTCAAAAGTTGCCATAGAAGTATTTATTCTATCATAGGGAACAGTTTTGATTATAGAGTATCTTGGACCACAATTTGTACAATTTGTAAGAGGATAATTATGTCTAAAATTAGAATTATCATTTATGTCATCTATACAATCAGCGCAAATTCCCATATCAGGAAGAATGATTGTTGATTTATTATTTGATGTTTCACTTTGTATTATTTCAAAAGTTTTATACTCTTTTGAAGAGATTATCTCTTCTATTTTAATATCATCTATATGGGAAAGTTTTGGAGGATTTTTTTGAAGCTCATCTAAAAAATTTTGGCAATTCTCATAAGATGCATAAATAAGAATATTGACTCCTTTATCATCATTATTAACCCAACCATTTATGCCATGTTTTATAGCTAAATTATAAACAAAAGGACGAAATCCAACACCTTGAACAATACCTTTTATTTCAATAAGAAATGACTTCATAAAACTCTTTCATAATTAATATATTTGATTATAAAAGATTCTTCCTTTAGTGAAGATATTTTCAAAGTAAAATTTATATTAGATTTCAAATTAGATATAATCCTTGTCATAAATTTAAAGTTAAAGGCTTAATAAATTAGGCTTAATTAAAAAAAATGGGGTCTGAATTATTCTCTTTTCTTATAGTTAACTAAGTAATCATCAACAATCTTTAACTTCAAACTTTTAGATAAACCTCTATGTATTTTTATTAATATTTTCAATGGTGAAAATACTCCACCTTCAATTAAATTTGTTGTATTTGTCAAACGAAGTGCTAAACTGGGCAGTTGAACTTTAAAAAAAGTTACTTTCCG
>CAZDFZ010000146.1:0-4188 GCA_964504855.1 uncultured Aliarcobacter sp. | reverse complement strand
GGGAGCAAAAGAAGTTTCATTTTCTGTTTTAGCAATCTCTTCTGTATTATTAGCGGTATTTGTACCCGTAGCATTTATGGATGGAATTGTTGGAATGTTTTTTAACTCTTTTGCTATGACTGTTGCTTCTGGTATTGTTATTTCTTATCTTGTGGCAATTATGTTTATTCCAAGTGTTGCTGCAAGGGTTTTAAGTTCAAAAGAGAGTTCTTTTTACCACTTGACAGAGCCTATTTTAAAAGCTATAGATAATGCTTATGTGGCTATTTTAAAGAAATTAATTCGTTATAAAACATTAACTATTGTAGTTACTATTGGACTACTTATTGCATCTACAAGTTTAAAAGTTGGTATGTCATTTTTACCAATGCAAGATAATTCAGAGTTTCAAATTATGATTAAAGCTCCTGTTGGTATAAATTTAGAATCAATGAAAAAAGATATAACTCCCCTTGATGAAATGCTAAGGGAAGATGAAAATATATTATATTCTATCTCATCTATTGGTTACAGTGCTGCAAAAGAGCTACATAAAGGTAAAATTTATGTAAAACTTAAACCAAAAAATGAAAGAAAAATGACTCAAGAAGAGATAATTCAATACTATAGAAATAAAATACCTTCTAATAATGGAATGATAATAAGTGTTCAAAAAGTAGATGATTTTGACACAGGAACAACTACAGTTCCTGTTCAAGTTGTTATAAAAGGTGATAAACTTGAAGAATTAGATGCAACATCAGTAAAATTGATGTCTTTACTAAAAGAAACAGCTGGAATTGTTGATATTGATAGGGATTTTGAAAATGGTAAACCTGAACTTAAAATTAGTATATTAAGAGAAAATGCTCAAAGAGTTGGTGTTAGTGTAAAAGACATAGCTTCTATTTTAGGAACAGCTTATTCAAGTGATAGTGCTGTTTCATACTATGAAGATAATGGAAGACAATTTGATATAACAATTAGATTACAAGATAATTTTAGAAACTCTGTGGATGATTTAAAAAAATTACAAGTTCGTAATAGTAATGGTGAATTTGTTGCACTTGAAGGATTAATTGAGATAAAAGAAAGTCTTGGAAATGCTTCTATAAATAGATTTGACAGGGAAAGAAAAGTTCTTGTAACTGCAAACATATTCAATACTTCACTTGATAAAATAGTTGCTGTAATCGACTCAAAAATGCCTGAAATTTTACCTTTAGGATATAGTTATAGATATACAGGTGATGTTGAAAATATGAAAGATACTGGTAAAGCTTTTGGGGCAGCTGTTCTTTTGGCAATTATATTGATTTATCTTATTTTAGCAGCACTTTATGAATCAATAATACAGCCATTTATTATTATGATTTCTATGCCATTATCATTTACAGGAGTTATGGTAGCCCTATATTTAAGTGGAAATTCATTTAGTTTATTTGTTATGATTGGAATTATCTTATTACTTGGAATGGTTGGTAAAAATGCAATTTTAGTTGTGGATTTTGCAAACCGTGCAATTAAAGAAGGAAAAAGTATAGATGAAGCTCTTTTAAGTGCAGGTGAAAAACGATTAAGACCTATTTTAATGACAACTTTTGCCATGATAGGAGCAATGATGCCATTAGCATTTGGAAATGGTGCAGGACATGAAAGTAATGCACCTATGGCATTAGCTATTATTGGAGGATTAATTAGTTCAACTATTTTAACTTTATTAGTTGTTCCAGCTATTTATAAATTTATGTATCCAGTTGATTCTTGGCTTAGAAGATGGTATGAAAAAGGGATTGTAAAATAAATAAGAATAAAGGATTAGATTTCCTTTATTCTTTAAAAATTTTTTAGTAATTAAACTTTACACCAATATTTGTAGTTTTATAGTCATAATCACCATTTGAATCGTTCATATTAATAGTTTTATAACTTCCTTCTAAAGCAACATTAGATGTAAGTTTATACTCTAAAGCACCTCCATATCCAAGTCCCCAAGAAGAGTTATTATCTACAGATTGAACAACACCTGTTCCTATAGCAAAAGCTGTTAAATTTTTATATACTTCATAACCAGCTTTTAAATCCATATCTAAACCAATTAGTTCTTTCCCTTTATTTACATTACCATAAGATAAAGTATTTCCAAAACCTAAAATTATTTGATTATCAAATCTTGTTTGAGAAGTATAACCCACATTATATTGTGTATAATTTTCATTATCTATTTTTGCAGCAGATGCTCCAACAACTGCTTTTGTATCAAATTCTGCAAATGCAAAACTTGATATTAACGAAATTGCTAATAAACTTTTTTTCATATTTTTTTCCTTATTATTTTTTTATACCTGTTTGTTCTTGAATATTTATTTGAGTATTTGATGCAGAATTACTTTTCATATATGTTAAAATTCCACCAACTATTAAACAAAAAATTATTACAAATCTTACAGTATTTCGTTTTTGTTTTGACTCATTTCCATTATAGTCATCAATTTTATCTAAACTAGGCTCACCTTTATTAAGTTTACTCATAAAAAATCCTTTTTTTCAACTAATACATAATATTATTAATTTATATGATACCTTTTAAATATTAAATATTTAGTTAAATAGAATAATTTTACATATTATTATATGGCGATTTCATATATTCTTGCTGCTAAAAGTTTTACTAAATCTTGTGGTTTAACTTCAATATCAAGTCCTCTTTTCCCACCACTTATAAATATAGTTTGGAAATTTTCCACACTTTTATCTAAGACTGTCTTTAATCTCTTTTTTTGCCCTAAAGGTGAAATTCCTCCAAGTAAATAACCTGTAACTTTTTGAGCTTCATCTTTATTTGCCATCACAGCTTTTTTTACTCCAAAAGCACTAGCTACATCTTTTAATGAAAGCTGATTTGCAACAGGTAATACACAAACAGCCAACTCCTTTGGAGTTAATTCTACAAGTAAAGTTTTATATACTTGATTAGCATCTAATCCAAGTTTTTCCACAGCTTCATCACCAAAATTTGTACAAGCAGGATCATGATCATATTTGTGTATTTTAAAATCACATTTATTCTTTTTTAGTAAATCAATAGCTGGTGTCATTTAAATAAAACTCCTATTCTAAAATTTATAATATTTATTGAAAATTTATAATAACAAATTTTTATGAAATTTATATGATTCTATTTGACAAAATTAACTTTACTATTTCCTAATTTATCCTATAATTCTAAATCAAAAAATAGAATAATATTAGGAAAAATAATGTCTTATAGAACACTAGAAGAAGAGATAAAAGTATTAGAACAAGGACTTCCTCCACAAGAAGGCGATGGTTTTATTGGTGGAAGATTGGATCCTAATGAAGCTAGTTTAGTTTTAATACCAGTTCCATGGGAAGCTACTGTTTCTTTTGGACAAGGAACAGCAAATGCCCCAGATGCTATTAGAACCACAAGCCACCAACTAGATGTTGAAACATATCACTATATCAAGCCTTACACAGCTGGTATTGCTATGCTTGAAACTGATAAGAGTTTACACAAACTAAGTAATAAAGCAAGAAAAAAAGCTTTAAAAGTAATTGATGCTTTAGAAAAGGGCGAGACAAATAAAAAAGCCTTAAAATTTGTAAATGAAGCATCAGTTACACTAAATACTTCAGTTTATGAAAAATCTATTGAGCAAATAAACAAAGGAAAATTTGTAGCTGTTGTTGGAGGAGATCACTCATCGCCACTTGGACTTATCAAAGCTTTAAATGACACACAAAGTGAAAACTTTGGAATCCTGCACGTTGATGCACACCATGATTTAAGAGAGGCATATGAAGGCTTTACATACTCTCACGCTTCTATTTTTTATAACACTATGGAGAATTGCGAAAAAGTTTCTAATTTAGTTCAATTTGGAATTAGAGATTATAGTAGTGAAGAGTCTCAAAGAATGTTCAACTATGGATATAGAGGTGCTTGTTTATACGATACAGATATGCAACAACAACTTGCTTGTGGAGTATCTTTAGAAAATATTTTCTGGCCATATATAAACCAACTACCAAGTAATGTATATTTATCAATCGATATTGATGGTTTAGAACCATTAAATTGCCCAAATACAGGTACACCAGTTCCAAGTGGTTTAAGATATGGAGAGTTAGAGCACTTGATATTTATGCTTGTAAAAAGCGGAAGAAGAATCATAGGATTTGACC
>CAZDFZ010000145.1:0-4217 GCA_964504855.1 uncultured Aliarcobacter sp. | reverse complement strand
TTGTTTTTCCAGAACCTTGTAATCCTGTCATTAAAATTGTAGTTGGAGGAGTATTTGAAAAAACAAAACCTTGATTTCCAGAAGTTGTTAAAAGTTTAGTTAACTCACTTTTTAAAGCTCTTAAAAATGAATCTTGTCCAATACCTGCATTTTTTGTTTGTAATTCAATAGCATTTATTAATTCTTTTGTAGTTTTGTGATGAACATCAGCTTTTAAAAGAGCTTTTTTTAGTTCAGATGTAGCTTTTGTTAAAGATGCAACATCATCTTGATGTCTTATTTTATTAATAGCATTTCGTATTGAGCCGGTAATTGAATCAAACAAAGTAAATCTCCACAATTTTTTAAATTGATGGATTATACTTTAAAAATTCTTTATTTTAGATTAAGTAGTTTTATAAGTTTAAGTTAAATTTTATTTTTGATTTTTATAAAAATCCCTAAAATAAGGGATTTTACATTTTATTAAAACTTAATTATGAATTAAAGTCATACACTCTAAATTCTTTTGGTTCTGATGCTTCAAAAGTATAATCAAAAATTTTTGTAACTTTTGAATGCAATAAAACCCTATTTACATTAGAAGAAACTCTTCCATAAATTGCATCACCAATAATTGGTAATCCAACAGAGTTTAAATGAACTCTAATTTGATGAGTACGTCCTGGTGTAGATCTCGGTTGTCGCCGAAGCATTAAAAAATCAACCAATACAGGATACAGTGTACTCCTTCAACAATAGCAACATATTCTTTATAAACTCTATTTGATTGAAACTCTTTAATAGCTTTTTTTTGGAAATCTTCATTTTTAGCAAACATCATTACACCACTTGTTTCTTTGTCAAGTCTGTTTAATAAAATCGCTCCTTCATATTTTTTTGCAACATCATCAGCTGTTAAGAAAGCTGGTTTATCAACAACTAAAATATCTTTATCTTCAAAAATAACTTTTATTTTTCCAATTTCTTTGATATTAAATTTCGTGTCTGTTCTAATTTCACCACGAGCAATTAGAACTTTTTTATCGCCAACTTTTACAACACCTCTATCAATAAGCTCTTTCGCTTTTGAATTTGAAATTTTCTCTTGTAATGCTAATAATTTATATGCTTTATCATATGTTACAGCCATTTGTTTATCTCCTTTATTATAGGTTCAATTGAACCTGCTTTTGTTAGAATAGGTTTTTCTAAATTTTCTATATTTTCTAAATAATTACCTAATTCATCATTATTTATTAAATAGTAATTCTTAATACAATCAAAAAGTGATTTTTGATTAAATATATTTTTACCACTAATTATTTTACAATTAAAAAATGCTGGCTCAATAGGATTGTGTCCACCAATTTTTTCAAATGCACCACCTAGAATAACCACATCTGATATTGCATAAATATCATTTAATATTCCCATTTTATCAACTAAAATTATATCTGATTCAAAATCTTCTTTTAACGAATATCTTTGATAAGATATATTTTTATCTTTTATAAATCCACAAATCAGTAAATTTACTTTATCAAATCGTTCTGGATGCCTTGGAACAATAATCAACTTACCTTGCTCTTTTTTATATGCATTTAAAACTAATTTTTCTTCATTTTCATGAGTACTAGCTGCTGTTATCAAAGTAGTTTTTGGTTTTACTAAATTAACATTTACCTTTGGCAATTGTGCTAATTTTATATTTCCTATTACTTCAACATTATTTGCGCCCAATTCTTCAAGTCTAATTTTATCAACTTCACTTTGTGCAAAAACTTTATCAATATTTTGAAATATTCTTTTATAAAAAAAAGAGAATTTTTTATATGATTTATAAGATTTGTCTGAAATTCTTGCATTTATTAATAAAGTTTTTGCACTTTTTTTCTTTGCAAATAAAAAAAGCAAATACCAAAGTTCTGCTTCCATCACAACTAAAACTTTTTGTTTATTTACCCAAAACGGCAAAAATATTTCAAATGGTAAGTATCTAACATTTGATGTAATTTTACTTGCTTCTTCAAACCCTGTATTTGTAATAACTGAAACATTTGCATTTTCAATATAATTATCAATTAAAGGTTTAATAGCTTTTGTTTCACCCATCGAACAAGAATGAAACCAAACACCATTTTCTTTAAATGGTGAATTGTTTTTTAAAAAGAATTTTGCGGGAATCGCTTGTCTATACTTAGAATTTCGTGATTTAAATATTAAATAAGGAATTGCAAGTATATAAATAAAACTTAATAATAAGTAATAAAATATACTAAAAAGGCTCAAAATTAAGCCTCTTCATCTTCTTTATAAAGAATTCTTCCACAGTGTGGACAGTTAACGATCTCTTCTGCTTTGATAACTTCTGCATAAGTTTTATCATTAATTTTCATATAACATCCATAACATGCTTGTTTTTTAACAGGAACAACAGCTGAATCTTTAGCCCATCTTTTGATTTTTTCATAGAAAGTTAAAATTTTATTATCAAATTTCTCTAATAATTCACTTCTTTCTTGATATACAACATTTCTTTCTTTATTTATATTTTCAATTGTTGTATCTACTGCAACTTGAATCTCTTTTATATCTTCTTCTTCAACAGCTAATTTTTCTTGTAACTCTTTTAAAGTTACTTCTTTGTTTTTAGCAAGATTATCTAATCTATCTATCTCTTCATTTGCAAATGCAATTTGCTCTTTTGCAATTTCTTCTTCTAATTGTAAAGCTTTTAACTCTTTTTCGTTGTTAACATCTTTATTTTTTTTAGCAATATTGTCTAATTTAGTTTTTAATTCTGCTAAATGAATATTATTTTTTGTTCTTTTTGATTTCACATCATCTATTTCTAAATACATAGAATTAATTGATGCTTTGATTGATGATGCTGTTTCAACAAATGTCGCTAACTTAGCTTTCTCATTTTCAATCTTTGGCTCAAACATACTAATTGCTGTATCAAATTTTGATAATTTGATTAAATCCTGTAAATACTTATTCAACCGTTTCTCCTTCTATAAAAAACTCAAATGGATTTTTTGAAGCTGTTATTATAGCTTTTAATTTATTTTTTTTCAAATATTCAGAAAGAAGTCCCTCTAATAAGGGGCTAAAGTATCTTTCACTTTCATAATGTCCTATATCAATAAGAGATAAACCTCTTGCTTTTGCTTCCATTGCATCGTGATATTTTATATCTCCTGTTAAGAAACAATCAGCATTAATTTCATCAATTAATGACATCCCAGCACCTGTAACAATAGCTATTTTTTTAATAAAACTATTACATTTAACTGCTTTTGTTATTTTTAAATTTAATTTTGTAGATATATATTTAATCAAATCATTAAAACTCATATTTACATCACAACAAGAAACAAACTCTTTTGAATTAGTTATTTTAAACTCTAAAATATTTTCAATAAAATATCTATTCAAATGAGTTTTATCAATATTTGTATGCATACTTATCAAACAAATATCTTTTTTAATTAACTCTTTTAATAATTTTGTACTATAAGTATTATAATTTACTCTTTTTAAACCAGAAAAAATTAAAGGATGATGAGTAATTATTAAACTTTTTTCTTCTATTTTACTAACTAGCTCTTCATCTAAATCTATACTTAGATAAATATTTTTAATTTCATCTTCAAAAGAACCTACAATTAAGCCAGAATTATCCCATTTTTCTTGTAATTCAAAAGGTGAAATTTGATTTAAAAAATCATAGATTTCTTGAAGTTTCAAAATTTATCTACCTATTCTTTTTAATCTTTCAGATTCTTGTTCTTTGTATAAAACTGCACAACCTTGAGCTAATTCTCGTACTTTTAAGATATAGTTTTGTCTTTCAGTCACAGAAATAGCTTTTCTTGCATCTAAAGTGTTAAAAGCATGACTAGCAATCATACATTGATCATATGCAGGAAGTGGTAAACCAGCTTCTAAACATGATTTACATTCATTAAATGCATCATCAAAATGTCTAAATAACATATCTGTATTTGCTACTTCAAAATTATATTTTGAAAACTCATACTCACCCTCTTTATGAACATCTGCATAAGTTGTTTTTCCAAAAGAGTTTTCATTCCAAACAATATCAAATACAGAATCAACACCTTGTAAATACATAGCAAGTCGCTCTGTTCCATAAGTTATCTCAACAGCAACAGGATCACAAGGAAGTCCTCCAACTTGTTGAAAATATGTAAATTGAGTAACTTCCA
>CAZDFZ010000144.1:3704-4219 GCA_964504855.1 uncultured Aliarcobacter sp. | reverse complement strand
CTTGGGAAAAGTAGGCGATATAGGTAAGCCACTCGGCTTTACCGATAACAATTTGATTATTATCTGGATTTGAAACTTGTCCGATTGTAGCATAACATTTTTTATTTACCAATCTAATTTCTCCTGAAGGCATTTTAACTTGAGTATATTCTCATTCTTGAGAAACAACTACTGCTGAACTTCAAGCAGATCTAACTGATGATGCTCATTGACCAACAATTAATTCTACGTTATGAATTGGCATACCTACTGGTATGTTAGAAACTAACATTCTGTTACCAGCAACTAATGGAGCAATATCATCTGTAACGATAACATCACCAACTTTCATTTCAGTATGTGCAATTACATATCTTCTTTCTCAGTCTTTATAACAAACTAATGAAATCCAAGCTGTTCTGTATGGATCATATTCTATAGTTTCAACTTTAGCTGGTATTGATTTTTTATCAGTTAAGTAAAAATCTACCAATCTATATTTTTGTGCGTGACCTCATCCTTGATGTCTAACCATT
>CAZDFZ010000144.1:0-3694 GCA_964504855.1 uncultured Aliarcobacter sp. | reverse complement strand
GAATGTTTTTTTAAAGTAACAGTAAGAGCTTTATAAGGCTTTGAAGTAGTAATCTCTTCAAAAGTATTACCAGTCATTCATCTTCTTCAAGGAGTTGTTGGTTTAAACTTCTTAATTCCCACTTTTATAAAAATTAAAAACTAAATTTTAAATCCTAATATTGGATTTTTTATCCCTTTTAAGGATATTATTATTTTAAAACAGAAAAATCTATTTTAGCATTTTTATCTTTTAATGTAACATAAGCTTTTTTTGTAGATCTTTGTCTATAAACAATAGCTTTTTTTCATTGTTTGAATTTTTCTCTTGTGTGAAGAACTCTAACAGATTCAACTTCAACTCAGTAAATTTCTGAAATAGCTTTTTCAAATCCTAATTTTTTATATTGTTCGAAACATCCATATGTTATAGAATTTTTAGTGGGTTCTTCTTTAATTTTTATAAAATTTTCTATAGTTTTATGTACTAGTTTTCCATATTGAGATATTAATGCCCATTCTTCTCTAATATCTTGTTTATTTTTTTTCAAATCAAGTAAAGGTAAGCCAAAATATAGAGTTTTAGAATCATGAGTTATAGTTTTTGCAACTTCGTTTGAAACACTTATTACATTTTTTACTTTATTAAAAATTTTTCCTTTTCTAATATTATGTTTTGTTGCGATATGTACAAAAGGAAGAAATTTACTCAAAATATAGGTTATCTGAGAAGCCTTTGCAGCATGAGAATGAACAACCTCATAATTTTTGAATATATTAAAAAGCTCTAAATATAAAAATATATTGTATCTTTTATCATAAGATTTGTATTCTATAATTTTTACATTTGAAGATACTCTATTTTTATATAAACAACCATTTGGTACTACCAAACAACATTCATTATTTTTTGAAATCTCATTTAAAGTATCAACAACTATTTTTTCAACTCCACCATAAATAGTAGAACATGAAAAATAACATATTTTCATCTATTTCTTCCCTTTTTTATTTTCAAAATAAAAGAAAAAATCCCTTGTCTTCCACTTATCATTATTCTTGGTATTTCAAAATTTGAAAATTTTGTTTTATCAAATACTCCATTTACTGTTGTAGTTGCATTTGAATAACCAATTTGCTCAACTATTTTTACAGAATCTTCATCAAAAAAACCAAATGGATAAGCAAATGAATTACATTTGATTTTAAAAATTTCTTCTATTTTATCTTTTGATTCTTCTATTTGTTTGATTTTATCTTCATTTGATAATTTTGGTAAATTTACATGATTTAGCGTATGTGAACCAATTTCAACTAAACTGCTATTTATCATCTCTTGAATTTGTTCATCACTAAGCATTTTTTCACTATTTAATTCATTAGAAGATTGATTCAAGTCTTTATCAGTTGCCCAATTTTCTTCAAATCTATTTAAAACGACATAGATAGTTGCTTTAAAATTATATTTTTTTAAAAGAGGAAAAACATTTGTAAAATTATCTTCATATCCATCATCAAAAGTCAATACCACTGCTTTTTCAGGAATTTGTTCTAAATTCACAAGTTCACTAAGTGTAAAACTCTGAAAGCCATTTTTATTTAGCCAAATTAACTGTTTTTCAAACTCTTTAGGTTTTACCCTTAATCTATTAAATTTTGAACTTTTTTTATCTAAATGTTCACAAACCATGTGGTACATCAAAACTCTTGGATATTTATAAGATATATTTTTTCTCCACCATGCAAATCTTGTGGAAAATAAAACTATTAATACTAATAAGAATAGAATTAAATAGATCATTTAACAAACTTAAAAGTATCAGAATATAAGTAAAAAACAAAAATTGTTAAAAAGCTAAGTAATTCTTTTGAACCAAAAGCGCCAAAATCAAATTGAGTTATTATTAAAAAATATGTAGCAATAGGCAATAAAATATAATTTTTTGTTTTGAAAATTTTAAATAAAACAACTGCAATAGTAAAAAAACAAGTAATTAAACCAATAATACCTGTTTTAATTAATATTTCTAAAACCATATTATGAGAATCTGGATATTGTAATAAAAATTCATCTCCTAAATTTTTCCAACTATCCATACCATAACCAACTAAAAGGCTTTTTTGAACTAATACTAATGTATGTTGCCAAATCATTGTTCTATTACTTGAATTTCCTTCTAATAACTGAGCAAATCTTGTTTGGAACGAATCAAAACTAAAATATAACAATAATAAAAATCCTAAAAATATAAATAAATATACTAAATGTTTTAATCTAAAATTTTTATAATTTAAACTAAAATAAACAAAAGCTGCACTAAGACTTGCAACCCAAGAAGATCTACAAAATGAAAAAATCATAAAAAAAGCAAAAAAAGAGATAAGTAAAAAACCTAAAATTTTCCTATCTTTTATCAATAACAAGCTTAAAACAAATCCCATTCCAATACTTAAGCCAAAAGCATTTCTATTATCTAAAGTACCAACAATTCCTTCACCTAAAACAACTTGTGGATAAGTTATAACTTGATAAACTCCTGTTAATCCAAGAAAAAAGAATGATAAAACACAAAATAAAACAATATCTTTTTTAGAAAAATAATCGAATTTATAAAAATAAGCTAATATTATAAACATAAGCCCATACCTATAAATAAACATAAAAATCAAACTCCAAGACTTTTTATCTAAAATCTCTAAGTTACTTATATTTCCTAAAAGCATACTAAAAATAATTAAAACAAAACCTATAAAAAGAAATCTTGTTTTGTTGAAATTATCTTTTAAAACTATAAAAATTTTTGTTTTAAATAAATGAAAAACAAAATAAACTACCATCAATATAGATGAAGCTTGAAAAATTATATTTTTAAAAGGAATAGACATTATCCATAAAAATAAAAATGACTTAAATAAAAGTTGCTCATTCATCTCAAAATTCAAAAATTTACCCATTAACTATTCCTTTTATAAACTTCTATCGTTTTATTAACCATATTTTCTAATGAAAATGTACTTGAAATATAGCCATATCCATCAAAACTTAATTTCTTTGATTTCAAAATATTTTTAGCTAACTCTTTATCATCTCCAACTTCGAAGAAAAATCCATTAACATTGTCAATAATTATATCTTTTACACCACCATGATTTGTGGCAATTACAGGTCTATTCATACAAATAGCTTCTGCAACTGCTCGTCCAAAGCTTTCTGGTTTTTTAGAACTACTTATTACCACATCACTTAAAGCATAAATTTGTTCTATTTTACTTTGACTTCCTGTAAAAACTATATTATCTTCTAAGTTTAACTCTTTTATGAGATTTTTTAATGAGTTTAAATAATCCTCTTTATCACTTCTAACACCACCAACAATTAAAGCTTTTACATTCGGTATCTCTTTTTTTACAAGAAAAACAGCTTTGATAAAAGTTTCATAATCTTTTAGCTGAGTAACTCTTCCCACACTTGAAACTATAAACTTATTTTCTAAATTAAACTCTTTTTTAAAATTCTCGATAAAAGTTTCATTTATATTTTTTGGATTAAAAAGCTCTAAATCAATTCCTCTAGGAATTACGGTTATTTTTTCTTCAGATGTTTTATAATGTTTTTGAATATACTCTTTTATACTGTTGCTTACACATATAACAGCATCTGATTTTTGCATAATAGAGCTATAAAAACCTACACTATTAAAACCATGAACCGTACT
>CAZDFZ010000143.1:0-4260 GCA_964504855.1 uncultured Aliarcobacter sp. | reverse complement strand
TTTCATGTGTTTGTATCTTCTTTTTATGGGTGTCTAAATCCCGAATGCAAATATAACATTTTTTATTTAATTTGCAACCCTTTGTTTATTTTTTCAATAATAATTTTTCAGCTTCTACTACTCTATTTTCTAAAAAATCCTTATCAGTCTGCGGAACTTCAAAATTAATAATGTGCAAATTCTTATAGTAACCATCACGCAATATATAAGGTAAATCACCTTCGGTAGCAAATCCAATCCATGCTACTTTATTTTGGTCAATTTGCCAATTATAAGCTAAATCCTTAATGTCTTCTAACTCGTCAAAATATGGCATGTAAATAATCAACTCCGCATGAGTTGCACCAGTAATACATGCATTTGAAACCAACTGCCAATAATACTTTTCTCCATCTTTGTGATTTTCTCTTACTTCGGCAATAGTTTTACACTCTGCAAATTCACAAAAAGACTTTAATGTATAAGGACATTTTATATCAAATATAGTTTTTTCTATAACATGCTTTTCTCCATCTTTTGAACCTACCCAATTTTCATAATTTGGGTGAATTTCGGTATCTGTTGAGCTTATTGAATATTCAGTGCCTAATACATTGAATGCTTGTTGCTCACATACCTTACCCCACCAACAAGCACGCCCAGTATCTCCACTATCTAAAGACCTGCCTAATTTCCTTTCAAATCTCTTTTCATTAATATAAGTCAAACCACCTACACTAAATATTTCACCTTCTTTAAGTGCTTTTGCTGTTGGTGATGTAGTAAGCGCAACTATACCACTACTTGTAAATTTACCATTTCTTATTGGATTCATTATTTCGATTTTAAAATTTTAAATAATTTTTGGAAACTGCCTTTTTCATTGTTATCAAGTATTCGAGAAAATTCTACAATTTCAGAATCATTTAAACTTGATTTTTTTAATTCAAAAAGTTCTATTAAGTCAGATATTTCGGTATTTTGTTTCAAAAGTGGCAAGTAGTCAATCTCCAATGCTCTATTTACGTCCTTTCCAAATATTTTTCCAAAACTTCCTGCTGCATTTTTTATTGCGTAACTTCTTGCACTTGGTAATGCCATTTGCACACCTGCACTTTTTGCAAAATTCCAATCCATAGCACCTTTTCCGCTATCTGTTTGGATAGGTGTAGCACCTACACCATCTTGGAACTCTATTTCGCCTGTAAGTGGATTGTTTACAAATAAACGTACCGTAACCGCTACGCTATTTGCAATAACTTGTACATTCTTAACCTCTACCCACCATTTTCCATAAATTCTACTTAATAGATATTCAATGCGCCCGATACTTAAATATTTTGCGCTTACATTCTCCCCTTTTGCATTTTTTATTTTCGCCGTTGGGTGATTTTCAAACCATGCATCTGGCGGATTCTGATTTAAAATAACCATTAAGGCATTTTGTTTTAAATCCATTTCGCTTTCTGAAATTAATTCGTGTATTGTTGGTAATTGATTTTTCATTGTTATTTAGTTTTTTTTAATTATTAAAAAGGCAAATCATCATCGTCTTCTGATTTATTTTCTGTTGGTAGTGGAGGTGTAATTTGTGGCTGTGGCTCATTTGCCTTTAGGTTGCCAATAGTTACGCTTTTAACGTCCTCACCTTTTTTCTTAGCAAGGCTTACAGATATAGTATTTCCCAACTTGTCAGGCTCGTCATTTAGCCAAATGTCTATATTAAAATAGACTTTTCCGTTTTGCGCCCTGCTAAATGCTGGATGCCCATTTTTGGCTTGTGCCACTATTTCTGTGTAGCACAAACTTCCATAATTTAATTTCTTTCCCATTTTGTTTTGTTTTTAAATTAATAAATTAGTGATTCTTCTGGAATAAAATTTCCCTTTATTAGGAAACGATATTTTATATTTAGGTTTAGACTTTTTTGGTTATTCCATATAGATTTTTTACACAAATGCTCTCCACCCTCTCGTGTTGTTGCTCTATGTATAGGTAAAATACTTTTGTATTCATCTTTTGGTGCAAATGTATTTATTGACTCGCATGGTACATACCAATAAAAATCGCTTACGTGTATTTGTTTTAATTCATCATTCATTGTGCTAAATTTTTAATAACTAATAAAATTATTAGAAATATTATAAAAATAGTAAAATTTCGATTACTATTATCGTTTTCAGGCATTCCATACCTTTTTCTGTGTTTGCTTAAATCTGAAAACATTAGTTTAGATTTATTGGTTTATGCGAAATGCATTCAAAGTTAAGTTTTGACTTTATTAATTTCCGCATCATTCTCTCATATTGGAATATGACTTGGTGATATTCAAATTGTGATTGAAAGTTTTTCGTGTATTTCTCACAAAACAGTTTCTCTTCTTTTGTGTTTTCAATACAACAATATATGCTTTCAATTTCTTTTGCCAATACGTGTGCGATATTCCTTGCTGTCTGCAAAAACTCCAGTTCTTGCGCTTGGTGGCTTGTTTGCTTAATTCTCATTGTTAATGTATTTTAAAGGCATTTTGCCAATATTAGTTAAAACATACTCATAAATAGCCACTCCACAATCTCTACCGATTAATACTGTAGATATTTCCCATTTGTGGTTTCTTCTCAACTGTAAAATTCGTTGACCGATATTGTTTGCCTTGCAACATCTTTTCATGTCGCAAATTTGACCCTTTCCATTTGATTTTAGGTACTCTGCCACTAAATAAGTAGAGTTTATCCTTTGTTTTTTTAATGCGTTCATTTCTTTGATTTTTAGTTATTAATAATTTTTATTTACAATCGGGTTCGTCTTCTTCTATTTCATTATCTTCGGGGCATTTCGTTAAATGACCCACTATATCCAGCAATATAGCCAATTTTCCACTCAAATACCATAGTCCAACCTTCTTTTCTATACTTTGCATAAACTTCTAAATTTCTGCATTCTTCAATGCCATAATTTTCTAAAATAGCCAATACATAGCCGTTGATAAATCCATCCCAATATTTTAATGATTTTTCTTTCATAGTTGTTGCTTAGTTGTTTTAAAATTTAATATCCATTGTATTGTAATGCAAAAATAAATCTAATATTTCGATTAACCAAATAAAATTTAAATAAAATTGAAATAAAATTGAAATAAATATACTTATGTCGGTTTATGTACATAAATTTACAATAAAATGTATTGAGTATGAATAGCTTATGATAATTATAAATATTTTTTAATAAAATATAATTTAAATTTTTGGAAATTAAAATAAAGATTGTATCTTTGCATCATAAGGTTACTAATAACGGTCGAGTTTTTATAGTTAGTGCCTTTTTTTAAGTAAGTAAATTTTTTAAAAGATATGGAAAAAAATAAAACCAAAAAAAAATCTAACGCTGGAAGGCATAAAGGGATTGATAACAAACAAACGATAAACCTATTTATTAGGTGGTCTGTTATTGATAAATTTCAAGGAGTAAACTCTGCTGAAAAAATAAAAACGCTCCAGTCAGAGTGTTATGAATTTTTAAACAAACGGGTCATTGAAATTAATGAATTGAATGTGTGATAACGATGTAAATCAGCATTCACGTCAAATTTAAAATAACAATAAAATGTCAAATAAACAAATCGCTGAAAAGCAAGAAAAACAAAAAGAAATGAGAACACAAGAGGAAATTGAAAGACAAATTGAAGGTTTAGAAAAAATGAAAGAATCATTGCCAGAAACAAACTTTTTTGGAGAAAACAATTGGTTACCTATCGATGCGCAAATTGCCATTTTAAAGGGTGGAGATTATGAAGATTATGCCGATGAAGAATATTATATCGAATCATCAGCTTTAGAGGCGAAATATTGGCTTGATGATGATAATGAAGATGATTTGTTTGAAAACGATTAACATAGTCTTACCACTAACGTTTGGTGCACCTTGTATATACGCTGTCATAAGCTGTTTTTCTTTCGAAAATTTATATAAAAATGATAATATACGGTAGTACACAATGGGTTGACCCATCAGAAAACAAAGAATGGTATTCTTTAGAAGTAATAAACCAATGGGATTGGAAAACCGACCCTGTTTGTTTTCAAAATTTAAGTGGTCATTTAATTTCTTATTGCTTGAACAAAAATACAGCGATAAATGATACACAAGCAAAAAGAGAAAGAGTAACAAAGTTGACACAAGAAATTAAAGATGAACTTCTTAAAATGGGCTACTCTTTAAAATAGCATATAACGGTGGTATTTGCGTAGTGGCTTTTTGTGCGTTGGTTCGTGTGTTGGCAAG
>CAZDFZ010000142.1:0-4312 GCA_964504855.1 uncultured Aliarcobacter sp. | reverse complement strand
TATTTTCTTTTGCCACATAAGGAGCTGCAGGAAGTTTAAATTGATATGGAACAACTTTTATTGATTTTTATACATTGTTTTTTTTATTTTCAGCGTTATTATTATACTTGAAAACTAACAAGAAAGTTATACACCATTTAAAATGAATTATTTTTATGTGTTTTGAAATAGCAAATAAATTTAAGTTTAAAATCAGAAAAGAATAAAAAAGCCTATTTATAGGCTTTTAAAGCTAGGATTATAATGAAAATCAAGTTGAAAATAGTAAAAGTATGTTTAAAAAAAGTGTTACTAAAATAAAAAAATAAAAATATTTTTAGAAATTTTTACAATTTTTCTAAATCTTGAAGAAAATTTAGTTTTCCAAAGTAGTCAATTAAAAATGGTTTTGATACCTTTTCAAAGCTATCTATATCTTGATATAAATTGATGTAAAATTCAAAATCTATATTTTTATTTTTTAAAGCATTGATAGAAAGTAAAGTGTCATTTATACATCCAAGTTTTGAAGGAGTTACTAAAATAGCTTCACAATCAAACTCTTTAATTAAATCAATTATAAATAAATCCTTTTCAATAGGTACCATTAATCCCCCAGCACCTTCTATTATTAGAACATCACACATAGTTTGTAAAAATTCTTTTTTCTCTTTTAAATAGTTTATATCTATTATAGTATTTTCTTTTGCCACATAAGGAGCTGCAGGAAGTTTAAATTGATATGGAACAACATCAAATATTTCAGCTTTAAATAATGGATTTAATTCTTTTACTAAATTTAACATTTTCATTCCATCAAGAGGAAAATCCACAACACCTGTTTCGCAAGGTTTAAAATATCCAACTTTTAATCCAGCTTTTGCAAAATATCTTAAAAATTTTTCACAAGCATAAGTTTTACCAACATCTGTATTTGTAGCCGTTATAAATATTGATTTGTTTATATAGTGGTTAATCTCTTTTTTCATAATAATCTCTTTTTTGTTATAATAGTTGGGTTTTTCTTTAGAAAAATATTTTATCATAACAAAGGTTTGATGTGAGTAATGAGATAGAAATAGAATTAGAAGATAATTTAGATTTACAAGAGCCAAAAAAATATAAAGTTTTTTTATTAAATGATGATTTCTCAACAATGGATTTCGTAATTGATGTTTTAGTAAGAGTATTTAGAAAATCAGTTGATGAAGCATCGGTTATAATGCTAAATATACACAATAATGGAAAAGATATATGCGGTATTTATACCTATGAAATAGCAGCAACAAAAGTTGCACAAGTAAAAAGTATGGCAAGAGAGCAGGGATTTCCTTTAAAAGCTATAATGGAAGAAGAATAAAATGATAAGTAAAGAATTAAGAAGCATTTTTACGCAAGCAGTAGGATATGCAAAAAGTAGTAAACATGAATATTTAACATTAGAACATATTTTTTTAATGTTAATACATGATCAAACAATAGAGAATCTGTTTTTAGATTTAGGTGTGGATACTGATAGATTATTTGAAGAGTTAAAAATATATATAGATGATAATACACCAAAATTCCCAGTTGGAGTTAATGAAGAGCCAATGGAAACATTAGCTTTGTCTTCAACAATAGAATATATGGTTGCTCATGTGCAAGGTAGTGGAAAAACAAATGCAAATGTAGAAGATATGTTTGTAGCAATTTTAAAAGAAGAAAAATCTTATGCAACATATTTACTAAAAAAACTTGGAATTCAAAGAGTAGATATATTAGAAGAGATAGCTCACAAAGATTCTGATGAAGATGATGAAGGCTTACAAAATGATAGCAATGATATTGATAATAAAGTATTAGATAAAAATTCAACTGAATTGGTTGCTGTTGCAAAAAAAGGTGATATAGATCCTGTTATTGGAAGAGATAGGGAAATAAGTCGTGTAATAGAGATTTTAAGTAGAAGAAAAAAGAATAATCCAATACTCGTTGGTGAACCAGGAGTTGGTAAAACAGCAATTGCTGAAGGATTAGCATTAGAGATTGCAAATGAGAGAGTTCCAGAATTTTTACTCAAATCAAAAGTTTTTTCACTTGATATGGGTTCTATGATTGCAGGAACTAAATATAGAGGAGATTTTGAGAAAAAATTAAAAGCTCTTTTAAAAGAAGTTGCAAAAATACCAAATTCTATTTTATTTATTGATGAGATTCATACTATCGTTGGAGCTGGAAGTGTTGGAGGGTCTGCGATGGATGCTTCAAATATTTTAAAACCTATGCTTGCAAATGGAAAATTAAGATGTATAGGTGCAACTACATTTAGCGAATTTAGAAATGATTTTTCAAAAGATAAAGCACTTAGTCGAAGATTTGCAAAAGTTGATGTAAATGAACCATCAATTGAAGATTCAATTACAATTTTAGAAGGTCTAAAATCTAAATATGAAGAGTATCATGGTGTAAAATATTCTAAAAGTGCTATTGTAAGTGCTGTTGAACTTAGCAAAAAATATATTACTGATAGATTTTTACCAGATTGTGCAATAGATGTTATTGATGAGGTAGGAGCTAGTAAAAAAATTAGTTTAGCAGTTGAGCTTAAAACAAAATCATCAAATAATATTACAATAACTCAAAAAGATATTGAATCAACTATTGCTAAAATGGCTCATATTCCTGAACGAAGTGCTACAAAATCTGATTTAACTCTTTTAAAAAATCTTGAAAAAAATATGCAAAAAAGAGTTTTTGGACAAGATAAAGCAATCAGCGTAATTGTTCAATCAATTAAAAGAAACAAAGCAGGGCTTGGACTTGATAAAAAACCAATTGGAAGTTTTTTATTTACAGGACCAACAGGTGTTGGAAAAACAGAAGTGGCAAAAGAGTTATCAACTCAACTTGGAATTCATTTTGAAAGATTTGATATGAGTGAATATATGGAAGCTCATACTATTTCAAGATTAATAGGTGCACCTGCAGGTTATATTGGATTTGAGCAAGGTGGACTTTTAACTGAAGCAATTAGAAAACATCCACATACAGTGTTACTACTTGATGAGATAGAAAAAGCACATCCAGATTTAATGTCAATCTTGCTTCAAGTTATGGATAATGCTCAATTAACTGATAATAGTGGAAATAAAGCAGATTTCCAAAATGTAGTATTGATTATGACTTCAAATCTAGGTGCAACTGAAGCAAATGTTATGGGATTTGCCAAAAATGAAAAATTAAATGAAAACAAAGCAATAAATAAATTTTTTGCTCCAGAGTTTAGAAATAGACTTGATAGTGTAGTTGCTTTTGATTCTTTAAATATAGATATTGTTGCGAAAGTTGCAGGTAAATTTATTGAAGATTTAGAAAAACAATTAGTAGATAAAAAAATCAAAATTGAAATTACAGCAAGAGCGAAAAAAGAACTTGCAACATTAGGTTATGATAAAGCAATGGGTGCAAGACCACTTAATAGAGTTATCTCAGATAAAATAAAAAATGTATTAACAGATGAAATTTTATTTGGAAAACTAAAAAAAGGTGGATTTGTAAAAATAGATTTTGAAAAAGAGTTCATTTTTACATTTACAAGTTTGTGATAGAATTTTTATACAATATTTTAGATACAATTCGCAAAATTGTTTTAAAATAAAACAAAAAAATTATAATTTTTGATAAAGGAAAACGTATATGAGAAAACTTTTATTAGGTTCTGTTATAGCTGTAGCATTATTAACAGGTTGTGGAGATGATAATAAAAAAGAGTCATCAAAGGCTGCTGGAACTGCACAGGAAGTTAAAAAAGAAGAAGTTGCAAATAATAATCAAAATATAACACCTGCTTCAATTAAAGAAGATATTAGAAAAATAGATGAAGCAAAAGAGACAACAACTACTGTAAATCAAACAAAAGGAAAATTAATTATTGCACCAGATAAAGTTGAAGGTGAAATAAAAGAGGTTAACACACAATCATCAGATACTTCAATTGATGCAACAGTATTATTTACAACATGTGCAGCTTGTCATGGTCAAAAAGCAGAAAAATCAGCTTTAGGAAAATCGCAAGTCATAGCAGGATGGGATAAACAAAGAATTGTAGATGCAATTAACGGTTACAAATTAGGAACTTACGGTGGAATCATGAAAAATGTAATGGCTGGACACGTAATAAATAAAACAGACGTTGAAATTGACGCATTAGCAGAATTAATCTCAAAAATGTAATTTTTAAAAATGGAGCTATCTCCATTTTTAGATTAAAAAAACACTTAAACCACTTAAATATACAAAAATAAAAAAAAGCAGTTTTAAATTCAAAAACCCCAATAAAAAGCTAGTAAAA
>CAZDFZ010000141.1:0-4364 GCA_964504855.1 uncultured Aliarcobacter sp. | reverse complement strand
CATAGTATCGAAGCTAGCTTAACTTTTCAGACCCCATTTTTTTTAATTAAGCCTTATATTTGTACTAATTACAAATCCAGTTGTATACTCTTTACCATTTAGAAAGAATGAATCAAAATCATACTCTTTAGAAATAGTTTCATTTTCTATATTTTTAATTTGAACTGCATACTCTTTTGTAAAATCAATTGTTGTTTTAACAGGTGGAATAATAGTAGCTTTATTTGCTTCAGAAACATTATCTATGCTAAATTCAGATGTTGCACTTAAATTAAATACAAAATTACTTTCTTGAGTATTATCCACACTAAAAGTAATATTTATTGCCCCTTTATTGTCAATCGTAAAACCTTCAACAACATCTGTTGTAGTTAAATCATCTTTTTTTAGAATCCAATCATTTCCAGATTGAACAGCATTTAAAATTTTAAATCCAGCAGGTAAACTATCAGCGGAAATTTTTATTTCTGTTATTGCAAAACCTTCTGGCTGACTAGCAGTTAAATTTATTGTTCTTGAAGTTGTTTTATCACTAAAAAGATTTGGATTATCAGCATATATAATAACTCTATCGTAACTTCCAAACTTTTTGTCACTATAATCGATAGTTTCACCCTCTGTTTGAGCTACAAGTTTATTTTTATCTACTTTATTATAATCATCAGGATAAATATTTGCATATGAAGTACCTCCTCCTCCATAAACAGTCAATGTTTTACCATTGGCATCAACTATTGTACTTTCACTTATTCCAACATGTTGAATATCTATGTCAAATGTTAAAGTAGGTTGAATCCCTTCTACTTGCGATTCTTCAGTTTTTGATTTTGTTTTTGATTGAGTTTTTGTTGATGTATTCTCGTTTACTGGAGATTCAGCTACACTTTTTGAAATATCAGGAGCTTTATTCTCAGCTATACTTTGAGCAATATTAGTATTATCAGCAGCGGCTACATTGTTGTCTATTACAATTACTTGAGGAGCTGCTTTTGCATCACTTTCTGCTTTAGCTTTTTCTTGTTCTTTTTTTTGTTGAGAGTCTGGCATATTGATGAATTCATTTGTTGCAACAGAAGTTACAGGTAAGGCATTTATTTCTTCGATATTAGATAATATTCCAGATAAAGAGATTTGTTTCCCACCCATCCATAGGAATTCAGGTCCAGTATTAGAGTAACCCATTAAGGCCATAGAAACAAATGTATATGTTCCTCCACCTGGAACATCAAGTACAATATCTCCACCAACAAGCTTGAATTTAGCTGTTTCTAAATCAATGCCTAAGGCTTGCATATCAACCTTATCTCCAGGTCTTACATAAACGGCTACTGCCTCACCCTTTGGAGGTTTTCCTTTTATTTCGACCTTGTTATCCAAATACTTAATTAGCTTAGATTCTTCATTTGCCATTTTGAACTCTTTGTAATAGACTATTGATCTATTATACTACATTTTTTGTTAAAAAATAATATTATTACATATATTTTATTTTAAAAATTCATCATATTTTGGGAGTTTTTAAGCAATACTTAAAAGCTAAACTATATTTAATAATTTTTTTAATTATATTTAAAAAACAATTTTTAATCTCTTTTGATGCAAGTATTTTTATAATTTCTAGAAATAATTTTTATTATAAATCAAGCAATTTAAAATACAATAAATTATTTTTATTTTTCTTGCGTTTTAATTCAAAAAATATAAATAAATGTTCTATTTATTTAAAATATTATTTCTATATATTTTTACTCTTAGTTATCGAATTTATAGATTAATTTAAGTTTATTTTATTATTATGAATTTATAATATTATCATTATATAAGTATCTCTATTCTCAGACAAATTGGTAAATATATATTATTTTAAAAATTATTAGTTATAATATTATTCTAAAATTAATTATATTTATACAAATAGGTTTGAATGAAAAATTTAATAATCTTTCTCATATTTTGTATCTCTCTTTTTGCGAAAGAGCCTGATTTCAAAATTTCATATGATCCAGATTATGCTCCATTTTCTTATAATAAAAACGGTCATGAAGCTGGTTTATATGTAGATATTTGGAAACTCTGGGCTAGATATAATAACTATACTATTGAATTTGTAAATGGTCAAGCTTGGGAAAATGCCTTAAAAATGGCAAAAAATAAAGAAGTAGATTTTTTCTTAGGTACAAACCCTTATGATGATTGGATGAAAAGTTCTCTTTATTTTTATGAAGTTAAAAGTTCCTTCTTTGGTCTTTCAAAAAACAACAATCAAACATTATCTAAAAAAGATTTGAAAATTGGATTAATTGGTAAAAGTTATTATGATTTGATTACGAAAAATTTTCCAGAAGCTAAAATAATTTTATTTGATGAATATAAAGAATCAATTGATGCTTTAATTAATGAAAAAATTGATTTAATTTATGATGATAAAACTGCTGTTGAATATTATACTGTTCAAAATAATATTTTTCATTTAATAAAACCTTCAAATAAATACATAATAAAAACTAAAACTAATGCCATTTCTGCAAGTGATGAAAATATCGAAATATTTAATAAAGGGTTTTTCAAAATACCTCTAAATGAGCTATTAACATTAGAAAAGAAGTGGATTCTAAATGAAGATGAACAATACTATAGAAATTTTAAACAAACAATAACTCTTACAAAAGAAGAAGAAGATTTTATAAAAAATAATAAAATTAAAGTCTCTGTTTCAAATTCGTGGGAACCTTTTACATTTAAATCTAAAAATGAAGATGCCATTGGTATTTCATCTGAATATTGGAACTTAATTGCTAAAAAATTAAACTTAAATACACAAAATACTTTTTATGAAACTTTCAAACAACAATTAGAAAGTATTAATAAAAAAGAGATGGATATAATTTATAGTGCAGGAGAAACTCCTCAAAGAAAAGAGTATGCTATTTTTTCAAAAGAGTATGCAAAATTTCCCATATCAATAGTTACAAAAAAAGATGAAAATTTTATAGAAAATATTTCTGTAATAAAAAATAAAAAAATAGCTATAGGAAATAATTTCACGGCACATAATATTCTAAAGAATGAATACCCTGAATTAAATTTTATACTAGTTGATAGTATTAAAGAAGGGCTTGAACTTGTTTCACAAAATAAGGCCTATGCTTTTATTGACATTCAACCAGTATTATTTTACAACATTGCAAAATATAATTTTAATGATTTAAAAGTTACAGGAAATACAGGTTTAACATTTAGTTTAAAATTTATGATACGAAATGATTATGAAATACTTGAATCTATTTTAAATAAAGCTATATTTTCCGTATCCCTAGAAGAATTAAATGAAATAATCTCAAAATGGAATAATGTACAATTCCAAACAAATATTGATTACACTATTTTTTGGGAATTATCAGCAGGAGTATTACTGATAATTTTAGCTTTTTTATATAGAAATTACACTTTGAAAAATTTAAATAAAACACTTAAAATAAAAGTGGAAGAGAAAACTAGAAAATTAAATGAATTAAACAAAAATCTAGAAGAAATGGTTGAAAAAAAAACAAAAGAACTAATACAAAAAGAAAATATTCTGAACCATCAATCAAAAATGGCAGCAATGGGAGAGATGTTAGAAAATATTGCACACCAATGGAGACAACCTTTATCTTTAATATCAACCGCTGCTACAGGTGCAAAAATTAATAAAGATTTTGGAAATTTTAGCGATAGTGATTTTTATGAAACAATGGATTTAATTAATCACTCTGCACAGCATTTATCTAACACTATAGATGACTTTAGAAATTTTTTTAATAACGATAAAAATATATCAAATTTTAATATAAATGAGCCAATAGAAAAAGTCTTATATCTAATTAGTAGCAAATTAAAAAATAGAGATATTCAAGTTATAAAAAACACTCAAGATATTCAAGTTACTGGACTTATAAATGAATTCATTCAAGTTATAATAAATATTATAAATAATTCTATGGATGCATTTGAAGAAGTTAATCTAGAAAAGAAATTTATTTTTATTGATTTATATAAAAATAATAATTCTTTAATTTTGAAAATAAAAGACAATGCAGGTGGAATAAAAGAAGATATTATAAATAGGATTTTTGAGCCATATTTTACAACAAAACACAAAAGTCAAGGTACAGGAATTGGTCTTTATATGTCAATGGAAATTATTCAAAAACATATGGATGGTAAAATTAGTGTTTCAAATGAAGAGTTTATTTATGAAGATATAAAATATAAAGGTGCCCAATTTAAAATAGAGCTTCCTATAAAGGATTAAGCTCTATTTTTATCTTCTTTTTGCCATTTTCTTTTTAAATTATGAATAAAAATTATAAGTATAAAAAATA
>CAZDFZ010000140.1:0-4368 GCA_964504855.1 uncultured Aliarcobacter sp. | reverse complement strand
AAAACTTGTGCTATCTGCATAAGGTAAAGCTCTATCTTTTTTTACAATAGGAAGAGAAAATCTAGGCAATGCAGATTGTTTTTTTTCATCTATTTTTAAAGCACAAGTTTGGAACATCCATCCAAGTTTTGACATAAAATCCATAATTTTTCTATGTCTTAATAAAAAGAAAAACAATCTTTTATACCAAGCAATACCAAACTTTTTAGCAATATCGCTTCTTACTTGCTCAATAATCATATCTGTTGGTAAATCGTTTGGACATGCTTCTACGCAGTTTGTACATAAAAAGCATGATTCAAATATATCTTTTGCCGTTTTATCCAATTCTAATTCATTTCTTTCATAAGCTCCTAATAAATCAATAAATCCTCTTGGACTTGTAGCTTCATCTTGATTTATATTAAAAATTGTACAAACGGGTTTACATTTTCCACATTTTACACAGTCATCAGAAATAGCTGTATAATTAAATTTATTCATTGACACTTTTAACCTTTTAAATTTAAAAATTTTAATATTTATAATAAAAATTTAATATACAAAAATAATGGTTAAAAGTTGTTAAATGCCTATTTTATCATTGTGGTAATTGGATTTTTGCTTTATTTCTTGCTTCTAAATTTTTGTGAGTTCTTCCAATTGCAAAATTAACTAATTCAAGCTTTTTTATATCTAAAGTTAAAGCTCTTGCTTTGTGATAAAGTTCATTAGCTGTTGAAAGTTGATTGTAAGCTTCGTAAACTAAAGCTAAATTATATTTTACTTCAAAGCTTTTTTCTTTGAATTCTTCATCTAATTTTTCTAAAGCAGTTTTTGCTAAATCTAAATTTTTTGATTCTATAAATTCTACAATTTTTTCAAATTTATTTTCTTGCTCTTTTGTGAATGCTAAAGTATTAGAATCTAATTCATCAATTATTTCAAGATCATAATATATATAATGAGGTGAAATATCATCTAAAATATCACTTGCAATATCATCTGCAAGTAAAGAATTTACTCTATATTTATCTTTTGAATCATTATATGAAATATTGTATGGGTGTCTATCAAAGCAAATATCATCAAAATTAGATTTATCATAAGTTTTTGAGAATAAAATAGTATTCTCAGTAGGTTTAATAAGTTTTATATTTGCTGTTACGTTATATTCCCTTTTTTCACAAGGAATCATTCTTGTTCTATACTCTATACACTCTTTTGTTCTATTTTTATCATCATATCTATAATACTTACATCTTGAAAAATCCGTTTCAGTTCTATAATATGGATGAAAATCTAAAGATGAATTTGAAATTTCACCGCTTAATATAGCATCAGTTGATAGATTATTTTGAGTTAAAGTAAATATTTTTTTGTTATCAATATATTTATTTGAGATTTTATTTTCTAAATTAGTTGTTAGATTTATATCATCTCTGTAAAAAGGTTGAACTTTTATTGTATGTATTTTTTCATTTTCTATTTGAGATGGATAGAGTGTTTTTACTGTTAATTTTTTAGTACTACAGCCACTAAGTAATAAAATAAAAGTTATTAAAAATATATTTATTACAATTTTCATATTAATCCTTTAAAAAAATAGTATATCTAATTTGCGTCTAAAATAAGAATAATTTAATAGTAAAATGAGATAATAATATGATTCAATGAAATTAGAATAAAAGGAAATATAGTATGGGATTTTTTACAGCAGATTTATGTGATAACTTTAGTGATAAAACAGAGGTTTTAGGACCAGATTTTAAATCTTATGGTGGAAATGTAAAATTTAAGGGTGAAGTTATAACTGTAAAGCTTGATAAAAATAATAAAGATTTAGCAGCATTTTTAAAAAATAATAATGGGGCTGGAAAAGTTGTTGTTGTAGATGTAAATATGAGATATTTTGCTGTTGTTGGTGATAATTTAATGAAATTTGCAAGTGATAATAAGTATGAAGGGCTTATTATTAATGGATATGTTCGAGATACTGTTACAACAAAAGAGTTTGATGTTGGATTAATTGCTAAGGGAACTTGTTCAAGAAAATATATTCCAGCACAAGATGGCTTAATAAATGTTCCAATTACAATTGATAATGTGGAAATTCACTCAGGTGATTATGTTTATGTTGATCTTGATGGAATAGTAATTTGTAAAGAAAAATTAGTTTAAAATGTATCTTTTTGGGTATGGCTCTTTAATCAACTTATTAAGTGCACAAAAATCTTTTAAAAGAGTTTTAACTCAAAAGGATTTAGTACCTACAAAAATAAAAGGTTATGAAAGAGTTTGGAATGCAATTGAATCAATACAATTTGAAAATGAAGTTGTAAATGGTATTTTTTTAAATATCAAAGAAAATGAAAATTCTGTTTTAAATGGTGTAATGATAGAAATTTCAGAAGAAGAGCTAGAAATTTTAAAACTAAGAGAAAAAAATTATAGTTGTATAGTTATTGAATCTAAGAGCGTTGTTGGAAATAAACCTAATTCAGATTTGATAGCTTTTATGACAACAAATGAAAAAAAACTTGCAAAAGTAGGGGATATTAATTCTTTTATCCCTTCCAAATATATAGAAGTTGTAAAATCTGCTTTAAAAGATTATGAAGATGATTTTAAAAAAGAGTTTGAAAAAACTTTTGAAAATTATCCATTTCCTTTAAAAGATGGTTTTTATACATTTACTGATCCTATCCAAAATAGAGTTGCACGTGAAGGAATAAAAAACTAAAATGAACAAAAATGATTATTTTATACATGTTTCTAAACTTTGTAATACAAAAAGAGTTGTATTTGATGAAAATTGTATAGCAAAGAGAAATAATGAGTTACATATAACATATTGTGAAAATGATAGTTTAGATAAGTTTGAAGAAGATTTAAATTTATTGGCTGGAAGTTCATCAAATCTTTATTTTCTTAAAAAAAGAATTTCAACAGGTATTATCTCCATCATTTCTGTTTTTGTAATATTGATGGCATTTTTATCTGTATCAATTTATGAAGATTTTTTAAAAAAAGTAATTTTTGAAATGCCTTTTGATTGGGTTTTAAATGATTATATAGCTTTAGGTTTTGTTTTTATTTTCTTTTTTGGTGTATTAATGATGCCTTCAATTTTAGAAGGAGAGGGTAGTGAACTTAAGGATTTGATTTTATCTTGGTTTAACAAAGATGTAAGAAAATTAAGAAAATTAGAGCTAGCTTTTTCTAATTTTGATAAAAATATGGAAATACATCTTTATAATTTTGATTTGGAAGATTCAAATCATTGGTTATGGAAGATATTTACAAGTACTATTATAAATAGATTTTCAAATATAAATTTTTATATTAGAAATGATAAATTGCAAAATGTTACAAAAAGACTAGCAAAATTTAATATTTTTGATCCTGAAATTATAAAAGATGAAGAAAAAATTAAAAACTATGATATTGAGATTTTACTTTCATCTAAAGAACAAAAATTATACTCATTGATGCAGTTGTGTTCAACAAATATTGTAAAACAATGGGATAAAAAAATCTTTATATCTTTAGAATTATTTGAGCATTGTGGTAAAAATTTTACAAAAGATGAACAAGATTCTAAAAATCAATTAATTTTTGGTTTTCAAAATTTTATAAATAGAAGTTTTGATGATTTTAGATTTTTGACTCAAGAAAAATCTCAACAAATCTTTTTTACTCAAAATGTTATATTTAAAGATTTAGCAGATGAAGAAAAAAGATTAGCTTATTATTTAAGAAATCACATAGAAGAGTGTGTGACATCTTTTGAAAATCCAATTTCTCTTTTGATTTTGTACTATTATGTAAAAGATATAGTTCTTGATCAAAGAAGAACTGTGAAGATTTTGGAAAAATTTATAAGTTCAATAAAATTAAAACAGCAATATGAATTAATAAATTTTTATTGGTTTGAAATTGCTGGATATATGTTTGATTTTAATGATGTAAATACTTTTGAAACTTCAAATAATTCATATTATAGAAAATTATCAATTGAAAGTTTAAATGATTTAGCATTTTTATTTGAAAGAAATGGTCATTTTGAACAAGCAATCTTATTAACAAACTATTTATATGAGATAAATCCAAATAAATATGCTTTAAATATCTCTTCTTTATATGAAAGAATGGGGCAATTTGATAAAGCTTATAATAGTCTACCAAAATCATTAAATATAGGAAAAAATCAGAAGCCAAGTGAAATTGAGGTTAAATATTTTCAAAGAAAAGCTGCTTGGATTATTATTTCTCAAAGAAATGAAGAGTTAAAAAATGAAGGTTTAGAATCATTAAATAAGTTAGAAGAATTGATTTTTTCTCACAACGAAGATAATGTTCCAATATGGTTATGGCATTTTTATAATA
>CAZDFZ010000139.1:0-4375 GCA_964504855.1 uncultured Aliarcobacter sp. | reverse complement strand
GTTGATACTATGTTATTTACAAATGAGCATGGTGAAGTTTGTCCAGCTGGTTGGGCAAAAGGTGACGAAGGTATGAAAGCAAACACAGCTGGTGTTGCTGAGTATTTAGCAAAAAATGAAGGAAAATTATAATATTTTTACATATTATATATAGTTAAAAGGTATCAAATTTATTTTGATACCTTTTTTTTTGTAAATACGTTTTATTGACAATTTTTGAAATAAACACTACAATAATCCTAACACTTTAATATAAAACTTACGAAAACTACAAAAACTACATAAACTTATGTAAAATCAAAGGTAAAAAATACTCATGGAAGAGTCTAAAGAAGAAATAAAAACAAAAACTACAACTTCAAAAAAAACAAGAACACATATTCCTGTTGAAGGTTACAAAATTGAGCAATTAAGAGAATTTCCTCTTGAAGAACTTATAAATATTGCAAACGAACTAGAAGTTGAAAATCCTCAAGAATTAAAACGACAAGATTTAATGTTTACAATTTTAAGATCTCAAATAGATGCTGGTGGATTTATTCTATTTACAGGTATATTAGAAATCAAAGAGGGTGGTTTTGGATTTTTAAGAGCAATTGATGGAAATTTCTCGGACACATCAAATGATTCTTATGTAAGTGCAACACAAATTAGAAAATTTGCACTAAGAACTGGAGATATTGTTTCAGGTCAAGTTAGACCTCCAAATAAAGAGAGTGAAAAGTATAATGCTTTATTAAAAATTGAAGCAATAAATTATCTTCCTGTAAAAGAGTCAAAAAATAGACCTTTATTTGATAACTTAACACCACTTTATTCTACTAAAAGATTTAATTTTGAGTATGATTCACAAAAAATGACAGGAAGAATGCTTGATTTATTTGCTCCAATGGGTAAAGGTCAAAGAGGACTTATAGTTGCTCCTCCTAAAACAGGTAAAACAGAGTTATTAAAAGAGTTAGCTCATGCTATTGCAAAAAATCATCCAGAAGTTACTTTAATGGTATTATTAATTGATGAAAGACCTGAAGAGGTAACTGATATGCAAAGAAGTGTAAGAGGTGAAGTTTACTCTTCAACTTTCGATTTACCTGCACAAAATCATGTTAGAGTTGCTGAAATAGTAATTGAAAAAGCAAAAAGACTTGTTGAGATGAGAAAAGATGTGGTTATTTTACTTGATTCTATTACTAGACTTGCAAGGGCTTATAATACTGTAACTCCAAGTTCTGGGAAAGTACTTTCAGGTGGGGTTGATGCAAATGCTCTACATAAACCAAAAAGATTCTTTGGAGCTGCTAGAAATATAGAAGAGGGTGGAAGTTTAACAATTATTTCAACTGCACTTATTGAAACTGGTTCAAAAATGGATGAAGTTATTTTTGAAGAGTTCAAAGGAACTGGAAATAGTGAAGTTGTACTTTCAAGAAATGCAGCAAATAAAAGAGTTTATCCTGCTCTTGATATTACAAAATCTGGTACCAGAAAAGAAGAATTACTTCTTACTCCAGATGTTTTACAAAAAACTTGGATTTTAAGAAATGCAATTTCACAAATGGATGAAGTTGAAGCTCTTAAATTTTTATATTCAAAAATGCTAAAAACTAAAAACAATGAAGAATTTTTCAACTCAATGAATGAATAAAAATATAAGAGTTTTACTCTTATATTTAGATATATTATAGTTAAAGGTATAGATATTGAAAGTAGGTGTGTTTGATTCAGGTCTTGGAGGATTAACTGTTGTTAGTTCTATTCAAAAGGTATTAAAAGGTGCTGAACTTTTTTATATTGCTGATACTGCATACGCTCCTTATGGAGAAAAAACATCTGAACAAATTTTAGCTAGATCTCTTGAAATCACTACTTATCTTTTAGAAAATCACAAAATTGAAGCTTTGATTGTTGCTTGCAATACTGCAACATCAGCAGCAATTAAACATTTAAGAGAAAAATTCCCTTTTTTAATAGTGATAGGAACAGAACCTGGAATTAAACCTGCAATTATAAATACTCAAACTTCAAATATTGGTGTTTTGGCTACACCTGCTACTTTAAAGGGAGAAAAATATCAATTTTTAGTAAATGAATTATCTTCTACAAAAAAAGTAAAACTTTACGAACAAGCCTGTATTGGATTGGTTGAGCAAATTGAAAAAGGTGAAATTAATTCACCAGAAACTTTTAATATGTTAGAAAAATGGTTAATACCAATGAAAAAAGATAATGTGGATACTATAGTTTTAGGTTGCACTCATTATCCACTTGTAGATGATATAATTAAACAAATAATGGGTAATGATATAACTTTAATAGAAACAGGTGATGCAATAGCAAATAGACTTATTCTTTTAAGTGAAGAAAAAGGTCATATAAATGAGGGTAAATTAGATATAAATGTTTGTCACACTGGGCAAATAAGTAGATTTATGATAGATAAAATTTTAGATAATAAAAATATAGAAGTTAGGAAATGTTTAATATGAGTCAAGAAGTAGAAAGAAAAGTTTTAGCGTTAAAGTATAGACCTCATAGATTTGAAGATTTAGTAGGACAAAGTACAGTTTCTCAAACTCTTTCATTGGCATTGGATTCAAATAGATTATCTCATGCATATCTGTTTTCAGGTTTAAGAGGAAGTGGTAAAACTTCTACAGCTAGAATTATGGCAAAGGCACTTTTATGTTCAAATGGTCCAACATCAAGACCTTGTGAAGTTTGTGATAATTGTAAAAGTGCAAATTCAAATAGACACCTTGATATTATAGAGATGGATGCAGCAAGTAATCGAGGAATTGATGATATTAAAGATTTGATTGAACATACAAAATATAAACCAAGTAGTGCCAGATTTAAAGTATTTATAATCGATGAGGTGCATATGCTTACAACTCAAGCATTTAATGCACTTTTAAAAACACTAGAAGAACCGCCAGCTTTTGTAAAATTTATACTTGCAACTACAGATCCACTAAAATTACCAGCTACAATTTTAAGTAGAACTCAGCATTTTAGATTTAATAAAATAGCTTTAAGTGATGTTGTACATCATTTAGCACATATTTTAAATGAAGAGAGTATAGATTTTGAAAAAGATGCTTTAGAAATTCTCGCAAGAACAGGACAAGGGAGTTTAAGAGATACCTTAACATTACTTGATCAATCTATTATTTTTTCAAAAGGAAGAGTGAATACATCAAGTGTTGTTGATATGCTTGGATTAATTGATCCAAAACTAATGGATAATATTTTTTCAATTATTTTAAATAAAGGTGATATAAATCAAATAATCAAAGATTTAGAAAACTATGAAGTTTCTCAAATTTGTGATGAAATGACTATTTATTTAAAAGATAAAATGTTAAGTAAAGATACAAAATTTGATTTACTTTTGTTTGATAGATTTTTTAGGATTTTAAGTGATGCAAAACATTTACTAGCTATTAATAGTGATGGAGGATTTGTTTTAATTTTGACATTTATGAAAATGATTGAAGCTACAAATTTAAGAACTATCGATGATATTATAAATCAAGTTGAAAAAATTGAAGTTAGAAAAGAAGCACCTGTTATAAAAACAGTTGAAAAACCAGTAGAAAAGATTGAGCCAGAAATTGAACAAAAGCCAATTTTTGAAGAGCCGGAGACAAAAATAGAAGAGGTTACACCTTTTGATGAGGTATTAATTCAAAATACTACGTTTGTAGATTTATCTACAATTGATGCAATTGAAGTTGTTGATTATTCTACACCTTTTGATGATTTACCAGCAACTCCTATACAACAAACAGAAAGGGTTGAAGAGCCAAAAGATATAAAAATTGAACCAATTGTTCAAATGCAAGTTCAAGCAAATATTTTTGAAGAAATAGAAATTGTTCCAATAGAAGATGAGCTTGAAGAAAATGATATTCAAAATGAATTATATGAAAAATTAACTGCTAAAGTTTATGATAGGGATCATGAATTAGGAGAATGTTTTGAAAAGAATTTTATATTTAATGGTTTTGAAAATAATAAACTATATATAACTTCTTATGCCCAAGATGAAGATAGAAAACTTTTATATAAATATTTTGGAATAATAAAAACTTTTGCTCAAGATATTTTTGGAAATGATGTTGAGTTAGATTTTAAAAAGGAAGAACCCTCCTTATTAGAAGAGAAAAAAACTGAGGAAATAAAGCAAGAGAAAGAATCTTTAGAGAGTGAAATTTCAAATGATACTGGCTCAATGATAGAAGATGTGGAGATGGGTTCAGGTTGTGTAGCTGATATGCACAAAAGCGAAATTGCTAAACCATCTCAACAAGAGTTACAGTTAAATGATATATTAAATTCAAAGATGCTTGATAAAGCAAAAGAACTTTTTGAT
>CAZDFZ010000138.1:0-4400 GCA_964504855.1 uncultured Aliarcobacter sp. | reverse complement strand
TTCTAAAACAAAACTATGTTTTAAAAGAGATGAGTGATTCAAATAGATGTTGTGGATTTGGTGGAGTTACAATGCAAACTGAAAAATATGATTTTTCAAAAGCAGCAGGTGCTCCAAAAGCAGCAATGATAAGAGAAACAAAAGCTCAAATTGTAAGTGCTGAATGTAGTGCTTGTAGAATGCAAATTACAAACTCTTTATATTTAGCAAATGTTGATGTTCAATTTAAAAATCCAATTGAACTTATCGCAGAAGCATTGGAAGATTAATATGGAATTTTGGCAAAATATATATTTACATTTTAATCCTGTTGCTTTTAATTTAGGTCCAATTGCTGTTCATTGGTATGGACTTATGTATGCACTTGCACTTATTAGTGCAATTTATATTGCAAAATGGTTTATAAAATATGACAATATAAATATTTCAGAAGAATTATTTGATTCATATGTTTGGTGGGCTGAAATTGGTGTAATATTAGGTGCAAGAATAGGTTATATCTTATTTTATGATACACATACAGCATACTATTTAACTCATCCATGGCAAATGTTTAATCCATTTATAAATGGAACATTTAATGGTATTTCTGGAATGAGTTATTATGGAGCATTTTTTGGGTTTATATTTGCATCATATCTATTTTGTAGAAAAAATAAAATATCATTTTGGTTTATAACAGACATTGCTGTTCTTGGTGTTTCTGCTGCTTATGTATTTGGACGAATTGGAAATTTTTTCAATCAAGAACTTATAGGAAGAGCGACAGATGTTCCATGGGGAATTTATGTTGGTAATGTATTAAGACACCCTTCTCAACTTTACGAAGCTGTTTTAGAAGGATTACTTGTATTTGCTATTTTATTTTATCTTCGAAATAGAAAATCTTTCAATGGACAATTAGCAATTATATATGGTATTTCTTATTCAACAGGAAGAATAATTGCAGAATTTTTCAGACAACCAGATAGTCAATTGGGGTTTATCTACAGTGATTGGGTAACGATGGGTATGTTACAATCAGTATTTACTTTGGGAATTTGTGTGATTTTATATTTGAAAGTAAAAAAAATAAATAGTTAAAAAACTATTTATTTTTTAGCTATTTATTTTTAACTCTTTAGCATAACCAGAATCAACAGCTAACTCAGCTATTTTATTCTTTAATAAATCTAATCTCCATCCATGTCTACTTGCAAAATCTTCTATTTCAGCTTCTCTTTGATCAGGCGTGCAAAATACAAATATTCTTTTTAAAAATGGCTTTGGTACTTGAATAGCAATTAATTGAAAATAATTTTCTTTGCAGCTTCTTGAACAAAAAGCTTTACTCATAGCAATCTTTTTTTTGCAAAAAGGACAGTGGGACATTATTTATTACCTTTGATTATTAGTTTATAGAACTTTGCATTAGTAACATCTTGAAGAAATTTAGGCTCCACATCATGAAGAGCTATAATATCAATAACTTTATTTTCCATTAACCAAGCGCGACCTTTATCTTCTATTACATGGCTTTCAAACATTTGGATTAATTCTTCTTTGGAAACGATTAGTTCTTCCATATTATAACTTTTTTATCAAGATTTTGCAAATCAATATTCTTAATTTGACTTAAGAATATCGATTGTATATCCCTTATTAGAGTGATTTTTAATTATTTCATAATAAGTTTTTTGTCTAATTTTATTAACTATATTTCTCATAGTATAAATTGACATTTCTTTACCTTTCCAAACAACTTCTTTGATTGTATCATAATCAGTAATATCATTTCTTCTTGAAATTAATAGTTTTAAGAAAGATTTTTCTAATCTTGTAAAATCAATTAAAATCCCACCTGCTTTAAAAAATTGATCTCTATATTCATCAAAATAGATACCATTTTCAAACTCTATTTTATCACCTCTTTTTGTTTGATTTAAACACATAATAACCGCAAGTTTTAAATCTTTTGCTCTTAAAGGTTTTGATAAAAATGTATAAGCACCTGAATTTATTGCTGTCACAATATTTTCATTATTATCTGCTTCTGAAATTATGATTTTTGGTAACGTTGGAGCTAAATCAGATAATTCTGAACATAATTCAGAAAATGAAACACCAACAATTTCTGTATCAATTATAGCCATATCATAATTATTTGAACAAGCTAATGATAAAGCATCTTTAATATTTGTTACAACTTTTAGTTCTTTAAAATAATCATCAAATTCACTACTAATACTATCTTTGATTTTTTCATCACTACTTATGAAAAGTAGTTTTGCGTTATATAATTTTCTAATATTTTTTACTGTTTTTAACATAATAATTCTCTTTATAATATAGATTTAGTGCATAATAATAACTAAAATTTAATAATTTGTCAAAATATTATTAAAATTTTTTAACAAAACTAAATTTATTTTAATTCTTGCCAAGAATTGCCTATTGAGACCGTTACTTTCAATGGAATATTCAACTGATATATGTTTTCCATTATTTCTTTTAAATCTTTAGTTATTTCGTACAAAAATTCATCTTTAATTTCAAATATAAGTTCGTCATGTATTTGTAATAATAATTTCATATTATCATTATTTTTATATTTTTTATAAATTTTTACCATTGATAATTTGATTAAATCTGCCGCACTTCCTTGAAATAATGTATTAACAGCTTCTCTTAAATATGCTGCTTTTAACATCGCATTTGCAGATTCAAAATCAAATAATCTCTTTCTATTTAATAACGTTTTTATATAACCATTAGTGTATGAGAAATCTTCTAATGATTTTAAATAATCTTTTACACTTTTGAAAGCTTCAAAATATGACTCGATATAAATTTTTGCTTCTTTTGAAGGAATTCCTAATGTATCTCCTAATTTTTTAGAACCCATTCCATACAATAATCCAAAATTTATTGATTTAGCAATTGATCTTTTTTCTTTTGCTTCAGTTTCACCAAAAATTTTAACAGCCGTTTGATAGTGAATATCTAAGTCATTTTTAAAAGCATCAACCAAAGCTTCATCTTGACTAAAATGAGCTAATAATCTAAGTTCAATTTGAGAATAATCAATTCCTACAAATTTATATCCATCTTTTGGAATAAAAGCTTCTCTAATTTTCGCTCCAGCACCACTTCGTACAGGTATATTTTGTAAATTTGGATTTTTTGAACTTAGTCTTCCAGTTGCTGTTCCTGTATGTAAAAATGAAGTATGAATTCTATTATCTTCATTTTTTAATCCAAGTTCTAAAAGAGGTTCAATATAAGTTGATTGAAGTTTATATGCTTCTCTGTATTTTAATAATAATGGAATTACTGGATGTTCATCTACTAAACCACTTAAAACTGCTTCATCAGTACTGTAACCTGTTTTTGTTTTTTTTGCAGTTGATAAACCTAAAGTTTCAAATAAAATCACACCTAATTGTTTTGGAGAGTTAATATTAAATTCAACTCCTGATACTTCATAAATTTCACTTGTTAATTCTTGAATATATTTATTATTTGTCTCTTTTAATTCTTTTAATAAATTTACATCAACTTTAATTCCATTATTTTCCATATCAGCTAAAACATAAATAAAATCAAATTCTAAATCAAAAGCAAGTTTTAACAAATCTTCACTATCTTTTTCTTTGAAAATTTGCAATTGTTTATTAAATAATTTTAGAGTCATTAATGCATCTTCCGCCGCATATTCACAAGCTTTTAATACATCTACATTTGAAAAATCTTCACCTTTTTTTACAACATCTTTAAAAGATATCATTTGATGGTCAAAATATTTTTCTATTTGATAATCAAGCCCTACTTTTTCATTTGTATCCAAAAGCCAAGATAAAATCATAGTATCAGCATAAAGTTTTAACTCTATATTGAAATTTTGTCTAATAATTTCAAAATCATATTTAAAATTTTGCAATACTAATTTATGTCTATTTAATTGAGTTATTGCAAGAGCTGCTGCATCTTTTGATATTTGTTCTGGAACACCTAAATAAGAATGTGCAATAGGAACATAATACGCAGTATTTTCTTCATAAGCAAATGAAAAACCTACAATTTGAGCTTTTAACGTATCTATATCTGTTGTTTCTGTATCAAAAGCAACTATTGCATCTCTTGGAATCGAATTTATAACCAATGATAATTTATTTTCATCATTTAATAAGACAAATTTCATTTCATCTGTTTTTTGTTTTTCTATAGGAATTTGTGTTTTAAAACTCATTCCATTTTTATTTATTCTATCAAGAATTTTTGCCATATCATATTGATGTAAAATATCACTAATTTTTAAAATAGGATTTTCAATGGGTAATAAAAAATTGTTTAAATCATCAATGACATGACAATCTTTTGATAAAGTTACAAGTTGCTTCGAAATAAATGCCATTTCTTTA
>CAZDFZ010000137.1:0-4443 GCA_964504855.1 uncultured Aliarcobacter sp. | reverse complement strand
ATATTTTTTAAAAAATTTTCTAATACAGGTTTGAATTTTTCTAAAATAGGGCTTTTATCTTCTGAAGTTAAATTTTCAAGCATAGATGAAAGAGAGTTTGAAAAACTTCCCATCTCTTTGAAAACTGTAGAATTTTTTAGGATATTTTCTATTGTAGTATTTGATTTTGTTCCATTTTTTAGATTTTCAAATAAATCTTTTAAAACATCATTTACTGAACCAGTATTATTTTTTACTATTTGTTCTAAGCTTTTAGAATCGGCCTCTTTTAGAGCTTCTTTTAAGATTTTATTATTATTTGGCAAAAGAATATTTAATAAATTATTGTTTTCTACTAACATTCCAAAGTATAACATAATCTACATCATTGCTACACACTTTTTTTGTTATACTACTTTTATGAAAAGAAGAAATTTTATAAAATTTACAACAATAAGTGCCATTTTATTTTCAACAAATATTTTAATTGCAAAGAATATAACTTCAAGTAATTTGATAGTTTTAGATGAAGTCTTAAATATAATTTTTCCAAAAACAAAAAATATGCCAAGTGCAAAAGAGTTTAAAGCACTTGAATATTTAACAAAAAATATTTCAGAAAAATGTTTTGATGATGAAGATAAAACCTTAATTATAAATGGAACAAAAGATTTTATATCTAGTTTCCCAGAGTTTTTTACTTTAACAAAAGAAGAGAGAAAAAATTTAATTTTAAAAATAATAAAAAATAGTCAATATGCAAAATCATGGATTTCAAAAATAACATATTATGGAATAGAAGCTATGTTTAGTGATCCAATTTATGGTGGAAATTTTAATCAAATTGCTTGGAAAAGTGTGAATCACACTGCTGGAATTCCAAGACCTTTAAAAACTTTTGGACAAAAAATATGAATTACGATGTTTGTGTAATTGGAAGTGGAGCAGGGGCTGGTCCTATTATTTATGAATTAAGTGGTGCTGGTTTAAAAGTGTGTGTATTAGAAAAAGGAGATATTTTCAATGAAAAAGATTTTTCAAAAGATGAACTTGTAGTAAGACGTTCAATCTATACTCCAAATTTAAAAGAGCAATATCACACTATTGAAGAGTTTGTAGATGGCTCATGGAAAAAATTTCCAACTTATGAAACAGGTTGGAATTTCTGGAATGGATCACTTTTAGGTGGTTCTTCAAATTTTATGAGTGGTTTTTTTCATAGATTAAAACCAAATGATTTTAAATTAGCTTCAACTTATGGTATACCAAAAGATTCAAATATTGTAGATTGGCCAATAAGTTATGATGAGTTGGAGCCTTATTATACAAAGGTAGAAGAAATTGTAGGTATTTCAGGAGAAGTTCAAGAGTATGAATTTAGTGAACCACGAAGCACTAAAGATTTTTTATATCCACCGCTTGCTGAAAACAAAATAGTTGATTTGATTGATAAATCTTGTAAAGAGTTAGGTTTTAAATCTATAAAAACTCCAAGGGCAATTATTTCAAAACAAAAAAATCATAGAAATCCTTGTTATTACTCAAATTATTGTGGTTCATATGCTTGTTCAAGTGGTGCAAAAGGAAGCTCAAGAGCAAGTTTAATAAAAGATGCACTATTAACAAATAATGTAACAATTATTGCAAATGCAAATGTTATAAAGCTAAATACAGACAAAAATAAAAAAATTAAAAGTGCAACTTATCTTACAAAAGAGGGAACTAAAAAAGAAATTGAAGCAAAACTTTTTGTTTTAGCGGCACAAGCTGTTGAAACTTCAAGACTTTTATTAAATTCTAAAGATGAAAATTTTCCTTATGGAGTTGCAAATAATAGCCAAAATGTTGGTAAAAACTTTCTTTCAAGTAGTGGTGGAGTTGTAAGTGCAACCTTTGATGAAACAAATATGAATTTGAAAGATTTATTAGAAGAGGGAGTTTTTGTAAATAGGTCATTAATGGATTGGTATTATACAAAAGAGTTCAAAGGTGGAACTATTGATATTTTATTTGAACATGCAAATCCTGTAAGAAGAGCCTCTTTTTTGCGTTTTGATGGAAATGATTTGTTAATAGGAGAATCTTTACAAAATAAAATATTTGAAACTTTTACAAAAAGAAGAACTTTAAATATAGAAATCTTTACTGATTGGACACCCAATGATAATTCATTTATAAGTGTTGATGAAAAGTATAAGGATAAATATGGAATTCCTGTTGCAAATATTAGAATTGGTACACATCCACAAGATATGAAAGCTTCAAAATTTTTGGAAGAAAAGGCTATTGAATTATTTAAAAAAATGGGGGGTAAAAATATTACCTCTGATATTAGCTCCCTTCCATCCTCAAACCTTCAAGCAGGTGGTTGCCGATTTGGAAATGATACTAAAACTTCTGTATTAAACAAATATTGCCAAGCCCATGAAATATCAAATTTATTTATAACTGATGGTAGTTTCATGCCAACAGGTGGAAGTGTTCCTTATACATGGACCATTTATGCAAACTCTTTTAGAGTTGCTGAGTATATAAAAAATAGTTGGAGAGAATTTGAAGTTTAGATTTTATTGCAATTTGTAATGATTTATTTTCTATAAAAAACTTTTAGCTATAATAAATGAATAATATAATTTAAGGTTTATTTATGCAATATATAGAAATTTGGCACAATCCAAAATGTTCAAAATCAAGAGCAGCAATGGAATTATTAGAAGATAAAAATATAGATACAAATGTAGTAAAATATTTAGAAACTATCCCTTCAAAAGAACAAATAATTGATGTTTTAAGAAAACTAAAAATAAGTGCAAAAGAGCTTTTAAGAACGGGTGAAGATATATATAAAGAGTTAAATCTAAAAGATGAAAATGATGAAGAGAAAATTATAGAAGCAATGGTTAAAAATCCAATTTTAATTGAACGACCAATAATTATAAAAGGGGAGAATGCAGTGATTGCAAGACCAATTGAAAATTTAAGTGAATTACTTAAATGATTTACGAAGTAAATGAAAAACAGCAAAGAATAAAATATATAAGAGTCTTAGAGAAGTTTTTTACAAGAACAATTTCATTATTAAAACTTGATAATTTTGATAAAGATTTGTTTAAAATAAGAACTAAAAAAAATTATGATGAGATGATAAAAACAAAAGAAATAGAGTTATATTCTGAGTATTATGAAGGTATAAAATTATTTATTGATAAAACAATGTTTTATTTACAAGAGCATTCAAAATCTTTTGAAGAAGAAAGAGCCATTTTACTAAAAGATGCAAATTTACTTCAAAAAGAAAAAAATAAAAGTAATTACAAAAAAGATGTGGTGTTTATTTTGATACGGATATTGAAAAAATTGTTGGTGAAGAAGTAATTTTGAAAGGAAATTGGATAACACATAAAAAATATGGTGTTCAGTTTGAGTTTGATACTTTACAACTAAAAGAAGCAGAAATATTCTTTTTTCTTACAAAAATAGTAAAAGGTGTTGGAAAGAAATTTGCCCATGATTTATTAGAAAAATATGATGAAAAAGAACTAATTGATATACTAAATAATCGACCAAATGAGCTTTTGGATTTTAAAGGAATAAAAAAGAAAAAACTAGAAATGATTGTAAGCTCTTGGCAAAAGTTTCAGCATTTAAGGGAATTGGGTTCATTTTTAGGAAAATTTGGAGTTAATTCAAATTTAATTACAAAAATATATTTAAGTTTAGGTGAAGTTGAAAATCTACTAGAAAAAATAAAACAAAATCCATATATTTTAATTAATATAAAAGGAATAGGTTTTAAAAGAGCCGATGAAATAGCAAAAGCTCTTGGAATTGACCCAAAATCAGAGTTTAGAATAATGGCATGTTTGAATTATACTCTGAGAGAATATTGCGATAATAATGGAAACTCTTCAATAGATAAATATCACCTTTATAGACTTTTGGATGAAAGTCTTAGATTTTCAAATGAAGAAGTTTTATATGAATCTGCCATTTCAAAAATGCTTGTTGATGAAGATATATTTGTGACAAGTGAAAATAGATATGCACTTTCTATGCTCTATTTTGCAGAAAAGAGAATTTTAGATTTTTTTGCAAGAAGAAAAGATGAAAAAAATAGAAAAATTATTGCTACTTTTGATGATTATTTAGTAAAAAAACAACAAACTTTAGGATTTGAATTAAGTGATGAGCAAAAAAAAGCGGTTGAACTTATAAATAATGGAGATAAAACTTTATTTTTAATAGGATATGCTGGAACTGGAAAATCAACATCAAGTAGAGCAATATTAGAACTTCTTGAAGAGACTATGAGCTATGATGATATTATGACAATAGCTTTGAGTGGAATAGCTTCCCAGCGTATTTCTGATACAACAGGTTATAACTCATCAACTATCCAATCACTTTTGATGAAACATAAAGAGAAAGATTTTTTTCCATATAAAGCTATTTTACTTGATGAAG
>CAZDFZ010000136.1:0-4469 GCA_964504855.1 uncultured Aliarcobacter sp. | reverse complement strand
TCCATGGAATTCAACAGCTAATAGTAAAAGAATATATAGTGGCCACATATATTCAGACCATACTCTATCAGAACTCGCATATGGTCCAATTTGATCAGAATGAGTCATAATGATGAATAAGTGAATAGAACCCATGAAGAACATTGCAAAACCTGTGAATGCTTGAATAAACCAAAGTTTTGTGTCATCATGATTCATACTTTTTGAATGAGCTCTAATTACTTGTAATTGTTTAAAATTACCAGGTAATTTTCTCATACCTAAAGCTGCATGAACAATAAATATTACGAATATAACAGCTGCTACTAGTGAAACTAACAGAGGATTTCCACCTTCAAAAATGAAACTTCCTTCTAAAAGTTTTGTAACTGTGTACATGAAGTCTTTTGATACTAATATTGATGATACTAATAACATATGCGCCCACATAAACAAACCTAAGAAACCACCAGTAAAACTTTGTATAAAATCAAGTTTTGCAGGTAATCTACTCTTTCTTCCTTCAACTGTTTTCCCCAAATAACCTTCTATTAGGTCACTCATTTGCTATCCTTTCTGCGATTTAGATTTTTTTGAATATTACCCAAATAATATCTTAAAACTTCTTCAAATATCTTTACCTTTTTAAGAAAAATATATTTAAATCATTTCTTTTTATAAATAAAAAAACCCCATTTAAGGGGTTTTATAACTCTAGAACTTGTTTTGAAAAAAATATTAAGAAGAAATAGTAATGTTACTTATTAACACAATCTATTTTATAAATAAAGATTGAACAGCTAATCTAGCTAAATTAATAATTTCGTCAATATTCAATGCAGGAATAAAAAATACAATAGCAGAACCAACTCCACCTAATAATGTTAGGATTGCAACAAATGCAATTGCATAAGTTGAAACTCTTTTATCATTAAATTCTTCAGTTATACACTCAATTTTTGGAGGATAAAAATACATCATAGCAATTAATTTAAAGTAATAATATACAGAAATAATAGTAGCTACTATAGCAACTACAGTTAAACCTACATACCCAGCATTTATTGCTTCTGTAAATACATATAATTTTCCTATAAATCCAATAGTTGAGGGAATACCTGCTAATGAAAATAAAAATATTGTCATCATAGCAGCTAAAAATGGTCTTTGTTTTGCTAAACCTTTAAAATCATCATACGTAACTTTTACATTTGTTTCAGAAATAATATGTGAAGCTAATCCAAAAGTTCCAAGTGCTGAGAACAAATAAGCTATTAAATAAAACATTGTGGCATAAGCTGAGTCAATATTTGTAATATGACCATCTTTATAACTAAGTGCAATAAATGCTAAAAGTAAATATCCTGTATGTACAATTGAAGATGCTGCTAACATTCTTTTTACGATTTTTTGAGTTATTGCTAACCATGTTCCAAATACTAAAGTTAAAAGAATAATTATAGTTATAATACCATCCCAAAAATCAATAATTGGAGAGATGTAATTTAAAATAGTTCTCATAAAAAATGAGAATATAGCTATTTTAAAAGTTGATGCCATATAAGCTGTAATGACCATTGGCGCACCTCTATACACATCAAGTACCCATGATTGGAAAGGAAATGCTGCAACTTTAAATAAGAATGTAAATAAAACTAACGTTAATCCTATGTATAAAAGAACCATATCGTTTGAGTTTGCATTTGATATAAATGAAGAAACATTAGCTAAATTTGTACTTGCAGTTGCTCCGAATATTAACACAACTCCTAAAAGATAAAAGGCACCAATAAAAGAACCTAAAACTAAATATTTAAAAATTGCTTCAACTCTTTTTGAATCATCCGTGTTATACCCAACCATAATGTAAACAGAAAATGATGCGATTTCAAGTGCAACATAAGCAGTTATTAATTCATTTGCATGTGCTAATAGCATCATCCCAAATAGTGCAAATAATAAAATCGAGAAAAATTCACCTTTGAAATAACTTCTATGTTGGAAATAATGCTCACCGATTAAAAGTGTAAGTAAAGTTCCTAAAATTAATAATATATTGAAAAAATTTGAAAAAGTATCAAATGTTAAAACATTATTCAATAAATTTGAAAAAGGCTGTATAGAATATGAAGTTCCAACATTATTTAATGAAAAACTTAAAGCGATTATTAAAAAAATTGAAGACACAACTATGAAATTTTTAACAGTAAATCTTTCATACATACTCATAAACATAAGTGTTAATGCACCTATTAATATAGTTAATGCAGGAATTAAATAGATAAATTGATTCATTTTGTAGCTCCAATTTGTAAAATATCATTTAGATAATGAGTTACTGTAGGTTCAAATTTATTCATGAAAACTTCTGGATAAAATCCCATAAGAAATACTAAAATTACCCATGGAGCTAATCCTAAAATTTCTTTAATTTTTAAATCTCTCATATTAAGTTCAACAGAACCTTCAGGTCTATTTTGCAAAATTGCTCTTTGAAACATCCATAACATATACGAAGCTCCAATAATAACAGTAAGTGCAGAAATATAACCCAAAGAGTGGTTAAATTCATAAACACCAAATATTACTAAAAGTTCTGAAACAAATCCATTTGTTCCTGGAAGCCCGATATTTGCAAATAGCATAACTGCAAAAATAAATGTAAAAATTGGTGCTTTTTTAGCAATGCCACCTAAATCATTTACTGTTTTAAATCCTGTTTGTTCATGCATTAATCCAACTAATAAAAATAGTGCTCCTGTGGCAATTGCATGAGCAATTATTAGATATAAAGCACCATTTACACCATAAGAATTTAGGGAAAAAATACCTGCAGATATGAAACTTAAGTGTGAAGCGGAAGAGTATGCAAACATTCTTTTAATATCACTTTGCATAAGTGCAGCAATTCCAAAATAAATTAACCCAAATAATCCAATTGCTACAAACCAAGTAGAAAATTCAATATAAATTTCTGGAAAAAGTGGAATCATAAATCTAACTATTGCATAAACTCCTAGTTTTGCCATAATTGAAGATAATAAGAAAACTGCACCTGTTGGAGAATTTTTATATGTTTCCATGATCCAAGTATGTAAAGGAAAAATTGGAATTTTAATTCCAAAAGCTGCAAGAAATGCTAAAAATAACCAAACTTTTGTATCATATGGAATTGTAGAAATTTCCATTAATTTATCATAAGAGAATGACCAAACACCAAATTCATTATGATAAGCAACCCCTAAATATAAAATTGCAATAAACATCAATAATGACCCAGCCATAGTATAAACTGTAACTTTGATTGTTGTAAATACTTTATCTCCAAAACCAAAAGAACCAATCATTAAGAAAACTGGTAAAAGCATAACTTCCCAAAAAAAGTAAAAAAGCACAACATCTAAAGATAATAAAGTACCAGTAACTCCACTTTGAACTAAAAGCATATTTATCCAATAACCTTTAGTTTTTCCTTCCCATAATAATAAATAAGAAGTCGGAATCAAAATAGCAATCATCATTAAAATTGTAAGAGAAAAGCCATCAAGTCCAATGTAATAATTTATTCCATAAGTTTCAATCCAAGGAAGATTGGTAACAAATTGCATTCCACCACTTGGAACAAAATCTATATAAATTTTTAAAACTAAAGCAAGTATCACTGTTGTAGTTAAAAATGCGATGTTTCTAATTGTATTTACATCTCTTGTTGTAAGCATTAATCCAATTGCAACAACAGCAGGTAAAAATATAATAAACGAAAGTATATCTGAACTCATACTACAATCCTAAAGTGATATATAAGTAGATAAATACAGCAGTCATACCAATAAGCATAAATGCTGCGTAAAATCTTACATTTGCATTTTGTATCATGGCAACTTTTTTACCAATATTTACAAAACCAATAGATGAATTCATAACAAAAGCATCTATTACTTTTTCATCTAAAACTTTGTCAATAAATGTTGATAATGCTTTAGTAGGTTGAACGAATAATGAATCATAAATTTCATCAATATAGAATTTATTTCCAATAAATCCTATCTCTTTTTCTGGTTTTGATAAATCAAAATTTGCATATTTTGAGTATGCTGCCATTATTCCAGTTGCTGCAACAATGATAGATAATGCCATTAATACATACTCTGTAACTATATCCATATGAATATGTTTTGAGTGTAGTTGTCCTAGCCATGTATCAACAAAATGATTTCCTCCAAATGCAGTTGGAAGATTTAAGAATCCAGCTCCAATTGCCCCAATAGCTAAAATTAAAAGAGGAATGGTAATTGTTTTTGAAGTATAAACATAGTGTGTATCATGATGATTTGGTGTAACAAAAACTATAAAATACATTCTAAACATATAAAATGCAGTTAAAAATGCAGTAAACATTGCAATTGCCCAAATTAAATATTGCCCCTCTTGAAAAGCAGCTGCTAATATTGCATCTTTTGAAAAGAATCCAGAAAATGGTGGAATTCCTG
>CAZDFZ010000135.1:0-4524 GCA_964504855.1 uncultured Aliarcobacter sp. | reverse complement strand
AATCATAACAGCGGAACAATTTTTCAAGCAAAAAAATAAAAGGATTAAGTTTGAGCAAAAGAGTTTTATTTATGGGAACACCTGATTATGCAACTACTATTTTTAAAGAGTTGTTGTCAAGTGAGTATGAAATTGTTGGATTATTTACTCAACCTGATAAGCCAGTTGGTGGAAAACAAGTTTTAACACCTCCTCATATAAAACAATTTTGCTTAGATTCAAATTTGGATATTCCAATTTTTCAACCTTTAAAATTAAGAGGAAATGAAGAAGCTACGGTTGAAATAAAAAAATTAAATCCAGATTTTATAATAGTTGCAGCTTATGGACAAATTCTTCCAAAAGAAATTTTAGAAATTGCTCCTTGTATAAATCTTCATGCCTCACTTTTACCAAAATATAGAGGTGCAAGTCCTATTCAAGAATCACTTTTAAATGATGACACATATACAGGTGTTACTTCGATGCTAATGGAAGAGGGGCTTGATAGTGGAGATATTTTGGGTTTACAGTATTTAAAAATAACTCCTTCTATGGAAGTAAGTGAAGCTTTTGAAAAATTATCAATAATTGCTGCAAAATTAACAATTACAACTTTGGATAATTACGAAAATATAAACCCTTTAAAACAAAACGAAGCAGAAGTAAGTTTTTGTAAAAAGATAAAAAAAGATGATGGATTAGTAAGTTTTTTAGATGCTAAAAGTTTATATCTAAAATATAAAGCATACTCTTATTGGCCAGGAGTATTTTTAGAATCAGAACTTAAGTTAAAAGATATTGAACTAATAGAGACTAATTCTATAAATGAAGAAGGTCAAATTTTAGATATTTCAAATGATTTTATTATTATTGGTTGCAAGAAAGGAAGTTTGAAAATAAAAACTTTACAAGCACCATCTAAAAATGCTATTTCATCAGTTGATTATATTAGGGGACAAAGATTAATCTTATCAAATATTTTAAAATAGTGATATAATTAATTCAATTTTTTTTAAAGTAGAATCATGGAAGATAGAAATGATTTAGAACATATTTATGATGTTAGTCTATTTAATATTAGTGATTTAGATGTGTTACTTCATGAAAGTTTAAAACATGCACGAGAGCTTTTAAGTGCTGAGGCTGGAACAATATATATTAAAGAAAATGATTATTTGAAATTTCATGTATTTCAAAATGATTCCATGTCTTATGAAAAAATTTTTATAAATTATTGCTCTATAAAAGATTTAAAACTTCCATTAAATGAAAATAACAAATATTTATCAGTAGATGCTTTTTTAACAAAAAAAATTATTGTTATTGATGATATTTATTCCTCAACAATTTATGATTTTATTGGTACTAAAGAGTTTGATAAAAAATTTGATTACAAAACAGTATCTATTTTATCTGTACCTTTAATTCACCCTATAAGTAATGAATGTCTAGGTGTGATTCAACTTTTAAATAAGATTGTAGATAATGTAATTTTACAATTTGACTTAAAAGATAAAGAGATAATATCTATGCTTAGTTCTTTTATGGCTTTATCTATTTCAAAAGCACAAGAAGATGTTCTTAAACTTAAAGACGTAAATGAAAAATTAATAAAAGTAAATGAAAATTTAGAAAAAAAAGTTCAAGATGAAGTTTCACTAAATCAACAAAAATCTGCTATTATTTTTCATCAATCAAAGATGGCTTCTATGGGTGAAATGCTATCAAATTTAGCCCATCAGTGGAGACAGCCATTAAGTACTATTTCTACTATAGCAAGTGGTTTATCATTAGAATTAGAATTTGAAAAACTTACAAAAGATAAAGCAATGGAACAATTAAGAAAAATTGTTTTAACTACTCAAAATTTATCTCAAACAATAGATGATTTTAAAGGATTCTATAATTTAGATTCAATTAAAGAAGATTTTACTTTAAAATCAGTGGTTGATAAAAGTTTGGAACTAGCAGAGGTTGTATTATCTCATAGTAAAATAAACGTAGTTTGTGATATTGATGAAACAATTACATTATATGGATTAAGAAATGAATTTACACAGGCTTTTTTAAATATTTTAACAACGGTTAAAGATAACTTATTAAAAGATATTTTATCTACTAATGCAAGATATATTTTTATAAATATATATAAAGAAAATGATAATAAAATTATTAAGGTTATTGATAATTCCATACACATATCAAATTTTGATGATCATCATAAGAAATTTAATATGGGATTATATATGACTAAATTAATTATTCAAAAGCATTTTCATGGAGATATTCATCATAAAGACATAGAATATATTTATAATGAAGAAAATCTAAAAGGTGGAGAATATACAATAATTTTAACCTAAATAAGAGACATAACAAGATATTGTTATTAAACTCAATAAAACTCCAAGAACTAGAGAATTTATAGCAATTTTTTCATCTAATCCACCTTTTATAGCTAAAACTGTTGCCATTGTCATAGGTGGCATTGCAACTTCTATTATGGTTACTTTAACCCATGTTTCATGAATTCCATAAAAATATTTGAATCCAATTAAAACAATTATTGGCATTATTACCATTTTTAAAATCATTGCAATTGAAACTATATGAAATTTTGCAAAAATGTGTCTAAGTTCTAATTTCATTCCAATAGCAATCATTGCGATTGGAACCAGTGTTGAACTTACAGTTTGTGATGTTAATAATACAAAATTTGGAATAGTAAAATGCTTTACTATTAAAGTCAAGATAAACATTATTAAAGGTGGAAATAAGAAAATATTTTTAAAAATTGAAGTAATACTATTTTTTTTGTTTTTACCCCAAGTTATTATAAACATACCAATAGAGACTAAGAGTAAAAAAGATCCAAATAAATCATAAATTAATCCATATACAATAAATTCTTCTCCATAAAATGCATCAATATAAGAAAAACCAATAAAAGAAGTATTTCCAAAAGTTGCCACAATCATAAATGTAGCTAATGATTGTTTATTTAATCTCATTATTTTACCTATCAAATAAGCAAGGAAAATATTAAAAAGAATAAAACAAATAAACATTAAAATCAGATTGAATATTTTATTATCAAGAACTAAGGGATAAATTTTTGAAAATACAATAGCAGGCAAAGAGAAAAATATTATGAAATCAATTAATTGTTTAGAGTTATCTTGATAAATAATTTTGAATAAATAACCTAAAAGTAGATATATAGCAATTGGTAAAACTGGATCTAACATTGTTACCTTTTTTATTGGGATTATATTTAATAAAATCTTCTATTTTTATTATGTATAATGGAAATATGAAAATAATAAAATTAGAAGAAGTTGATTCAACACATAGATATATTAAAGATTATATTTTAGAAAATAGTTATACTGAACCTTTGTGTATTTTTACTGATTATCAAACTCAAGGAATTGGAAGTAGAGGAAATTCTTGGTTAGGAATTAAAGGAAATATATTCTTTTCTTTTGTTGTTAATAAATCTTTTTTACCAGAGGATTTACCTTTACAAAGTAGTTCAATATATTTTTCTTATATTTTAAAAATAGTTTTGAAAGATATGGGCTCATTGGTTTGGCTAAAATGGCCAAATGATTTTTATATGAATGAAAAAAAAATTGGTGGAACAATAACAACAGCATCAAAAGAGTTAATTTATTGTGGTATAGGAATAAATTTATTATCTGTTAGTGATGATTTTGGTAAGTTAGATATAACTGTGGATATTGATGAACTACTAAAAAATTATTTTTTCCTTTTAGAAAAAAAGATTTTGTGGAAGGAAATATTTAGTGATTTTAAGATAGAATTTCAGCATAGTAAAAAGTTCCAAACAACCATCGATAATCAAAAAGTTTCTCTTGAAAATGTAATTTTAAACGAAGATGGTTCAATACAAGTAAATAATAAAAAGGTATTTAGTTTAAGATGACAGAAATTATATCAATAGCTAATCAAAAAGGTGGAGTAGGTAAAACTACTACAGCCGTGAATTTAAGTGCAGCTCTTGCCCTAGAAGGTAAGAGGGTATTATTAATTGATGCTGATCCTCAAGCAAATGCAACTACTTCATTAGGATTTCATAGAGATACTTATGAATATAACATCTACCATGTAATGCTAGGTACAAAAGAATTAAATGAAATTATTTTAGATTCTGAAATAGAAAATTTAAAAGTTGCACCTTCAAATATTGGTCTTGTTGGAATTGAAAAAGAGTTCTATAAAAATACTAAAGAGAGAGAGCTTGTATTAAAAAGAAAAATTGATACAGTTAAAAGCGATTATGACTATGTTATCATAGACTCTCCTCCAGCACTTGGACAAATAACGATTAATACATTGAGTGCATCAACTTCTGTTTTAATACCAATTCAATGTGAGTTTTTTGCATTAGAGGGACTTGCACAGTTATTAAATACAATAAAATTGGTAAAACAAACTATAAATCAGTCTTTACAAATAAGAGGATTTTTACCAACAATGTATAGTTCTCAAAATAATTTATCAAAACAAGTTTTTGCT
>CAZDFZ010000134.1:0-4532 GCA_964504855.1 uncultured Aliarcobacter sp. | reverse complement strand
GAATACTGGTTGCATAAATCTATCAGCTAAGTTAAAAGCTCTTATAGTTTCAGTATAACACTCTTTTAAGTTACCTGGAACTAATGTAATTGATTTAACATCACCATGAGTTGGGTTTTTAGCTTGTAAAATATCACCTTGAGCAACTCTAGTTGGAAGACCAGTTGATGGACCACCTCTCATAACATTTACAACAACTAAAGGTACTTCAGAAATATATCCAACACCTAAATTTTCTGCTTTTAATGAAATACCAGGTCCTGAAGTTGCAGTCATTGATCTTTTACCAGACATTGCAGCACCGATTGCTGTACAAATACCTGCTATTTCATCTTCCATTTGAATACATGCATGTCCTCTAGCAGGTAATGCTGAAGAAAGTACATGCATTACTTCACTTGAAGGAGTAATAGGGTATCCACCAAAAAACTCGCAATCTGCGTCAAGCGCAGCTCTTGCTGCTAATTCATTACCAGTTGAAATTAGTTCTCTTGCCATTAATTCTCCTTACGCCTCTAGTTCTCTATAATTATTTTTTATAACTGCTTCTTTTCTCTCTTTTGCTTCATCAGTAAGTTTTGCAAATTTGAACTCTTTTTTGTCAGCAACGTAAATCGCAAAATCTGGACATGCCAATTCGCAATCTGAACAACCGATACATGATTCTGGGTGAACAACTTTAATCATTGAACCTAAAGTAGAATGAACTTCTTGTCTCATAGCAAGTACACCAGCAGGGCAAACTGAAACGCACTTATCACATGCTTTACATCTAGCTTCGTTAACCCAAACTGGAGTATTTGCAGGAGCTTCCATATTAGACATAATTTCTCCTTAAATTATTTTAATATCAATACATGAACATACTCAATATATTATGGTCAAATAATATCTTATAAAAGTTCTAAAGGACAATTTATAAGAATAATTTATACCTTGAATTTTACTCTTGTTACATTTTGCAACAAGATAAGAAAGTGCCTATAAAACTATGTTTAAGCTTAAATAATTCATTTAGTTTACTTATGCAAGAGATAATTAATAATCAAATTAAAACTCATATTTATCTTAGTTGGATATAATTGCATTAAATTAAAGAAGGAAGATTTTTGGTTTTATATCAGCCAATAAATGGTTATTGTTATAACAGTGATACACATTTCTTGTATAACTTTATTATTGAAAATTTTAAAAAATATAAAAATATAAAGGGTGAGTTGCTAGATATTGGTAGTGGTAGTGGAATATTAGGTTTACTTGTAGCAAAAGAGTTTAGTAAATTAAAGCTTAATCAGTGTGAAATTCAAGAAATGTTTCAATTTTTCTCACTAAAGAATGCTTATACAAATAAAATAGATTCAAATTTATATAAAGGTTCTTTTTCAGATATTCAATTTGAAAAAAGATTTGATATTTGTATTTCTAATCCACCTTTTTATCATTGTGATGTGATTAAAAGTGAAAATGAGAATTTGAAAATTGCTAGATATAATGATTCTTTACCTCTTGAAATTTTTATAAAAAAAGCAGCTTCTGTGTTAAATAGTGAAGGAAAATTTTTCTTTTGTTATGACGTGAAGCAGATAAATGAAATATTATTATTATTAAATAAATATAAATTCAATGTGGAAGCATTACAATTTGTTCATCCAAAAGAGTCTAAAGATGCAACATTGATTTTAGTTTATGCAAAAAGAAATTCTAAGTCTTTGACAAAAGTATTGAAACCTTTAATAGTTTTTGATAAGAATAATGATTTTACTATTGAAGTACAAGATATTTATAAAAAATCTTCTACTCATAGTATAAAGGCTGATATTGAGTAATTTAATTAAAAAAGATGGATTTAATTTTGCATTTGATCCAAATGGTTGTAATAATTGTAATGGTAATTGCTGTATTGGTGAAAGTGGATATATTTGGATAAATTCACTTGAAATTCAAGCTTTAGCATTGCATTTAAAAATATCAGTTGATGATTTAAAAATTAGATTTTTAAATAAAATAGCTTACAAATATAGTATAAAAGAGGTAAAATTAGCCCAAAATAACTATGCTTGTTGTTTTTTTGATTTGGATAAAAAACAGTGTACTGTTTATGATGCGAGACCAAGTCAATGTAGGACTTTCCCTTTTTGGGATTATTTTAAAGAAAATGAAGAAGAGGTTTATAAAGAGTGCCCAGCTATAAGAAGTCTTTAATCTTCTGTTTTTTACTAATATTTTTTGTTGCTTGCAGTAGTAAGTCTATAGAAGTAGAAAAAAAAGAAGAATCTAAAGTAGAAAAAAAACTTGTTGAAGTTAAATTAAAAAATTTTGAATTAGAAAATGAATACATAATTCTTGCATTAGAAATGGAAAGTCAAGGATATTATTTTGATGCTAAAGATTTCTATTTAGAATTGTTTAAAAAAACAAATAATTATGAATATTTAGAGAAATTTTTAGCAATTTCTACTCAATTAAAAGATTATGAAACTGTAAAAAATTTTGTACAATCATATTATTTAAGTAATATTAAACAAGAAGAGATTTTATTAAGGTTATATACATTTTCTTTGTTTAAATTAGAAAATCAGCAAGAAGCATTATTAAATGGTGAAAAATTAATAAATTTATTTCCACGTGATGTTAATTATGAACTTGTTGCAACAATATATGTTCAAGAAAAAAAATATGAAAAAGCATATGAACTTTTTGGTAAAGCCTTTGAATTAAATAAATCAGTTAGTACATTTGCAAATTTAACAAATATTCAATATTTTCATTTATCACAAAAGCATGAAGCTATAAAAAAAATAGAAGAATTTGTAAAAGTTAATGGATATGATTTTAATCTATCAATGCAACTTTTATCTTTTTATGATAAGGAAGAACTAGACGAAAATATTGTTCCTGTTCTAAAAGAGATGTATTTTGATTTTAAAAATAAAAATTTAATTCAAGAACTTTCAAAAACAAAAATTTTATTAGTAAAATATTTAGCAAAAGATAATGTTGGTGCAGCGATAGAATTTTTAGAAGAGAACAAAGAAGAAGATGAAATTTTATTGAATTTATATAGAATCACAAATCAACCTCAAAAAGCTTATACTTTACTAGGTGATTTATATGATAGTTCTAAAAATTTAGATTATCTTGCTCAACAGGCAATTATTCAGTTTGAAATGGCAGAAGATAAAACTAAAGTTGTAAATGATGTTATTGCAAAACTTGAAAGAGTTTCTATTACAAATAATCCAATTTTTGAAAATTATTTAGCCTATATCTATATAGACTATAATATAAATCTAAAAAGAGGAGTTTTTTTAGTTAAAAAGGCATTGGAGCAAGACCCTAAAAATATAGCATTTCTTGATACTTTAGCTTGGGGTGAATATAAACTAAAAAATTGTAAAGAAGCATTTAAACAAATGAAAAAAGTTATTGATGAAGTTGGGTTAGATGATGCTGAAATAAAAATGCATTGGCATAAAATAAAGGAGTGTAAAAAATGATTTTAGATGAAATAATAGAAAAAACAAAACAAGATTTAGAAATTAGAAAAAAAGATATAAGTTTAGATTTATTAGGAAGAACTTTATCTTCAAATCCTTATTCTCCAAGGGATGTTAAACCATTTTTAATTTCTACAAAAGAAGAACCAATTAGAATTATTGCTGAAGTAAAAAAAGCAAGTCCAAGCAAGGGAATTATTAAAGAAAATTTTGATCCAATTGCAATTGCACAAGCTTATAGTAATAGTGGAGCAAATGCAATTTCAGTATTAACAGAACCTCATTATTTTCAAGGGAATTTAGAATATTTAACTGCTATTAGAAGATACGTTCCAACACCACTTCTTAGAAAAGATTTTATTGTTGATAAATATCAAATTGTTGAAGCTTTAGTTTATGGAGCTGATTTTATTTTGCTTATTGCAAAAGCTTTAGGAACTAAAGAGCTTAAAGAACTTTATGATTATGCAATTCATTTAGGACTTGAAGTTTTAGTTGAAATTCATGATAAAGAAGATTTAACAAAAGCTATAAAATGTGGAGCTACAATTATTGGAATTAATCATAGAAATCTTGATACTTTTGAGATGGATATGACTTTATGTGATAAATTAATTCCATTAATTCCAAATGGAAAAATAATAGTTGCAGAATCAGGTGTTAGTGATGTTGAAACTATAAAAAGATTAAACTCAATTGGTGCTGATGCTTTTCTAATAGGTGAGCATTTTATGAGAGTTCCAAGTATTGAAGAAGAGTTACAAAAGTTTAAAAACTCTTGTAATTAAAAACTATGATTTTTTAAATACTCTTCAATTTTAGGAATATTATCTTTTCTACAAACCAAACAAGTTGGCATATTTGCTAACTCTTTTGGCAAGGTAGTGATTTTTAAATCATTTTCATATTTATGTTTTTTTACTATACTCATAGGAAGTAAGCTTTTACCCATTCCTGCTTTTACACAACCTAAAATAATTTCATAATTTCCAAATTCTAAAGTTTTAAAATCTTCATTTGAACTTGTTTTCAGAT
>CAZDFZ010000133.1:0-4533 GCA_964504855.1 uncultured Aliarcobacter sp. | reverse complement strand
CTTCATTTGAGCTTATATTTAATTTATCTACATTTGTAAGCAGTATATTTGAGCTTTCATCTAGTGTTAATCCATTTGATTTATTCTCTACTAGCATCTCTGTAATTGAATCACCAAGTGTATTTACTCCATTTGCAAGTTTTAATAAATGCTCTTTTATATCTTTTGTAGGAACTTTTTTTAAATAATTATAAGTCGAATATTGTTCTAATATATTTAGTACATTATCAATATTTGATTCTAAATTCCCAGCCATATTATTAAGAACATTTTTTAATTCCATTAATGCAGGATTTGAAACATTGATATTTAATCTTTGACATAAATCACCTTGCTCAAACTCACCTAAAACAGTAATCGTTTCATCTATTAATCTTCGGTCTTCTTCTATGCCTTTTTGAGTTCTTTCTATATTTTGATTTACAACTTTTGACATATCACCAAACTCATCTTTAGAATCAATATTAATCAACTCAACTTTTGTTGTTTCTCTATTTAAATAAGCAAAAAATGATAATAAACCATTTTTAAAATTACCTAATTTATTTGTAATATCACTAATAATTAAATATGATAAAAGTGAAATAACAACTAAAGAAATTAATATAGTTAAAATAATAATAGTTTTACTTGTTTCATAAATATCATGTGCTATTTGTGTTTCTTGCTTAGCAACTTCTAATTGTAAAGAAATTAATGCAGAAATTTTTTCACCAATTGGATCAATTTTTGGATATAACTCTTCAATAGTAATCTTACTTAAAAGTGCTGAATCTTTTTTCTTACAAGCATCTTTTATTTTTTCAGTTATTTCATTACCAGTTAACATAAGTTTTTGTGCATCTTTTGCTAGGATTTCTTCTTCTTTTGTTAAAGTAGTAGACATATAAGCTTGCCAATTTTTTTGTATTTTAACTTGTGCAGAATTTATATTTGTTAAACATTTCTCAAAATCAAAATTACCATTTCTTGTTTGATGAGTTGTATCAACAATATTAACTGCATATTCATCAGCAATAATTTTTAATTGCTCTAGTGGAACAACCCTATCATTATAAACAGTTTCTAATTCACTATTAACTTTTTTTAGTTCAATAACTCCAAATATTCCCATCAACAATAATGCAATAATTGCAACAAATGATAATATTGTCAATTTTGATCTAGTTTTAAGATTTCCTAACATCTTTTTCCTTTTTCTGAATATATTATCTTTAATAAATTTATTAAAGTATTCTATTTTTTAGATAATATTATTAAATAATACCAAAATGGTATCAATATTAAACATATTACCAGTTTTACAGGAAATATAATATCAAAATTAAACTTTAGAACATGATTTTTGTATATTATTTATATTATTTATTAAATAATATACAATATTTTTAAAATTATATGAAAATTATTAATTAATATTTACTCATCATCCTATCAATTCTTTGATTTGACAAGATTATCTTTTCAAGTGGAATTTGCTCATTTAGTATTTGAGAATACACCGTATCAACTATCTGTTTTAATGTTATTGGTTGAGCCAATTGATTTGCAAATAAAAGCATATTCACCCCTGAATTTATGGCTAAGGTAACTGTTTGTTTTAAATCATAATGTTTTGATATGGCACTCATTTGTAAATCATCACTAACAATTACTCCTTCAAATCCTAATCTATTTCTTAATAAATTTGTATTAATTGAAAAAGAGAGAGTTGCTGGATAATTTTTATCTAAATTTTCATTATAAACATGAGCTGTCATTATCATATCAGCTTTATTATTTTGAATAAAATATCTATAAGGCTCTAGCTCTTTTTGACTCCAAGTATTTGTTATATCAACAAAACCTAAATGAGAATCAGCCAAAGAAGAGCCATGTCCAGGGAAATGTTTTAAAACAGAGATAACTTTTTCTTTTTTTAATTCATCTACAAATATTGAAGCATAAGTTATAACCTCACTTGAAGATTCACCAAAAGATCTACCTTTTGTTACTATTACTTTGTTTTGTTTGTTTATTGCTAAATCAACAACTGGAGCAAAATCAACATTTATCCCACTATATCTTAAATCTTTTGCCATTGCACTATAACTTTGTCTTGCAAAATCTTTACCATTTAAAGCTATTTCACTAGCTTTTAAAGTATCCACAAAACCATCTTCTTTTTTTAATCTTTGAACTATTCCACCCTCTTGGTCAATAGAAATTAATAACTTTTGGTTTGAAATAGCTTGTAATTGAGAAGTTAATCTTTTTAGTTGCTCTTTGCTTCTCACATTTTTAACTTTTGATTTATCATTTGGATCTTTATCAAATAAAATAACCCCACCTAATCCTGATTTAATATTTTTATATATTTCATCATTAGGATTTACATTTTCACCATTGAAACCCAAAATTACCATTTTAGAAATCATTCTTTCTATCTCTTGTTTTGTATAACTTCCATTTGCAAATAAATTACTACAAATCAAAAAAGTTAAAATTAAAATCTTTTTATACATAATCAATACTCACTTTTATCTTTTAATAAATATCTTTGTGACGAAATTACTGATAAATATCGAACCAATAATAAAAAAACAATTACTCCCGATAAAATCAATAAATTAAAATTTACTGCACTTGAAAAAAGCGCATCAAAGCTATTTAATTGCTCTTTATTTATTTTTACAACATTTACAATAAATTCTCTTAGTGCTAAAATAATAAACGCATCAACCAACAAAGTCATAGTTACTCTTTGCTCTCTTACATAATTTACAACAGCTCTTACTATTTCTAAAAAAATTATAAAATAAAGCATATAAATAATAAAATCCATAAGTTTATCCAATGCTAAAGCTATCAAAAATAGTACTGATGTAATTGTTAATTCAACATATAATTTATCTGAGAAAAAATTCAATAGTGTTCTTTTCATTTTTTTCCTTTTATTTATACCAATTTTTATAGTTTGTGAATGCCGGAAATTGATGCCTAAATTCATCTTTATCAAATGAATAATAGTAAGAATCCATATAAGCACACAATAAATCATAAGATTTTTTTAGCTCCATAAATTTTTCTTCACTTCCTGTTTGCATATCTGGATGGTATATTTTTGATAATTTTAAATACTTCTTTTTTAAATCTTTTTTTGAAACTCTTGTCAATATTCCAAACATATCAACAGCTTTTTCAAACTCTTCATAATCCATACAAATCCTTTTATATATTTCGTATTGTACTTAAAAACTTTTAAACCAAATTAATTTTATTTATATACAATTGCACTAAAAAAGGAAAAAAATGATTCATACCTTATATTACATTCATGATCCTATGTGTTCTTGGTGTTATGCCTTTAAACCAACACTAAATGAACTCAAAAAACACCTTGATCAAAATATAAAAATAGTTCATGTGGTAGGTGGTTTAGCAAAACATAGTGATGAAATAATGCCAAAAGATATGCAAGAAAAAATTGAAAATATTTGGTATGAAATAGAAAAAAAAGTTGGAACAAAATTTAACCATGATTTTTGGAAAAAATGCCAACCAAGACGTTCAACTTACCTTGCTTGCCAAGCAACAATGCTTGCACGTTATGAAAACAAAGAAGATGAGATGATTGAAGCTATTCAAGAAGCTTATTATCAAAAGGCTTTAAATCCAAGTGATGCCTCAACTCTTATAAATTTAGCTAAAGAAATTGGAATGGATGAAAAAAAATTTGAAGAAGATTTGAAATCACAAAAAATTGAAGATGATTTACAAAATGAACTAAATCTTAGACGCTCACTTTATGTAAAAACTTTTCCTTCATTAGTTTTAAAATATAAAAAAGAGATTTATCCAATAAATATAAAATACAATGATCATGAAGCTATGTTAAAACAAATAAAAAACATGACAGAAAATACTTATTTTTAGGACTTAATTTACTTATTGAGTAAACAATTATATAATATAGCTTTTATTTAAAAGGATAATTTTTTATTATGAATAATACAATCATATATATTTTTGATAGATTGATTAAAACGGCTTTTCTATTTTTTATTTTATATCTTATTTTTACTAATTTTGGTACTTTTTTAATGATTTTAGGTGTTATATTCGTAGTAATTGGAACTTTGATTTATAATTTTAAAAAGAAAATGCAAGCTAATAGTTTTAAATTTAAATTTGACAGTTCTCATTTTCAAAATGGACAAAATTTTAATTTTAATGATTTTAGAAATTTCAATCAATCAGATTTTAGTGGCTTTGCAAATGCTCCAAGATTTGATGAAGTACAAAAAGCAAAAGATTTTTTTGGTTTTACAACAACTCCTACAAAAGAAGAGATAAAAAAAAGATATAAAGAACTAGCAAAGATTTATCATCCAGATATAAATAATGGTGATGATGTAAAAATGAAAGAGTTAAATCATTACAGAGATGTATTGATGAAAACTGTTGAATAAATTTAAAGGAAAATAATTGACAATAGATATGACAAAAGTAGCAAATGTAATTTTATATATGCTACACAAACAAGTAAAGCAT
>CAZDFZ010000132.1:0-4627 GCA_964504855.1 uncultured Aliarcobacter sp. | reverse complement strand
TTTATAATCAAACATTGGTATATTATCAACTGATAAAAGTTCTGGTTCTGAAAATGGAATAAATTTTGCTAAAAAATTTAGTAAATCCATAATAACTGAACCATAAAAAAACTTCACATTTGGATTATATAGCCATAATTTATCAGCATAAACATAGTGTTTATATGGAATATCTCCATATCCATCACCATTTTTATCAAATCCTTCATACATATCCCAGTAGTTTCCACTCCAATCATTTATATCAAGATTATTTCTAGGAGTATCACTTACTACAGGTTCTATATTTCCTTTAATAACATTTTCTTTAAAAATACTTCTCTCTCTTGATACTTGAAATTGGACACCACTTGAGTTGTACAAAATATTATTTCTTTCAAAAACATTTACTGTTCTAGGATGATATGGTGATTGATCAAGATATAGACCTCTTGGATTATATATAAGATTATTTTCAAGAAGTGTAAAATCTGAAGAGTCTTTCATGCCAATTCCAACACCAAATGCTCCTAAAGAGTTTTTAACAGTGTTTCCAATAGCAATAGTTCCACTACTATACATAAAAAATATTCCCACAGAGTTATACTCAAAAAAGTTATTTCTAACCATATTTCTTCCTGCATGCATAAAATGTAAAGAGTATCTATTGTAACTTCCATAGTTATTTTCTATATTATTTCCGCTTGAATACCAAAGTACAAAATCTCTAGATTTATAAATTTTATTTGACAAAAGTTGATTATCGTGAGAGTTCCAAAGTCTAATTGCATCTCCTCTAATACCTAATTCCAAATCTTTAGATGTGATAAAATTATCTATAACTTTAGATCTATTAACTTGTTCAAGATTTATCCCAAATAAACTATCTGACATATGATTACTCTGTATAGTAATATTATTTACATCTTTTGCATAAATTGCACTATCTACATTTTCTACACTAAAACCACTATTTTCAATAGTTAAATTTTTAATAACAACATTCGAACTTTTTATAGTAATTACACTACCATTACCATCTCCAACTATTTTTGCTTTTTTATCTACTCCATCTAGTGTAAGTGGCTTGTTTATTACAATATTACCCAAATACTCACCTTGAGCTAGAGTAATTTTAGAACCCTCAGGTGCTTTATTTATAGCTTCTTGAAGTTCTGATGCAAAAATAAAATGGCTAAAAAAAGTTAGAATTAAGATTAACTTTTTCATCTTAATTTTTCTGCTCTTTTCTTTTTGAAAATATTGCTAATAAACTTAAAACACTAACAATAAGCAAAATATAAAAACCTGTATGTGGATATGAGTGAGTTGTAAATTGTGCAACTTTTCCATCACCAAATACTGTTGGCATAAAAGGTTTTACTTTAAATGCTCCCCAATCTTGCATATTGTGTCCATACCAATATAACCACGCTGAATAATCAATCAAAAATGCTAATGGTAAAATAGCAGGAATTATCATAAGTAACCACGAAGCTTTCCCATCATAATATAAAAAACCTATCATCATAAATGTTAAAACTAGGAAAAAATAAGGAACAACACTTCTTTCAAATTGACCACCATGCTCCATTGGATACATTCCAATATAGTGGTTTATTGTATTCATCTCTTGTACATCTCCACTATAACCATCAAAATGGAAATATACAGGAATTCCATCTGGGAATGCCTCTTTTGGATAGTTTGGAGCTTCTAAAGATACTCTCCATACAGGCATACTAGCAACTCCAATTTCAGCTTTAAATTCCAACATTTTTTCAAATGAACCAACCGCAGGTTTTGGAGTGTTTGGACTTACATATTGAAAAGAGTGATAAAAATCCCAAATTTTTGCTACATAAGTTGGAATATCCTTTGTATCATGATTCTTTATTCTTTCCATTATCCCATTAAATCCAATAATTGGAATTGTATAACTAAAAGTTAGTAGCAGTAAAGCAACAATAGTAAAAATTTGATATTTTTTCATAATCGATTCTCCTAATCAATACAAAATTAGTAAGGAGGATTCCTCCTTACTTAATTGCTAATTATTGTAAATCAGCGTTTTCATCAATCCATTTTAGGTATTCAATAATATTTTTAACCTCTTCAGGTTTCATATTTTGATTTGGCATTCTAAGATTAAATGTTTTAATCATAGCGTCCATATATGGATCATTATAATATTTAGCTGGATCAAGAATGAAGTTATAAAGGAATTGTTCTCCATTTTCATGTCTTAATAATGCTCCAGTTAAATCAGGTGCTGAACTTACTTGTCCAATTACGTGACAACCGTTACAACCACCTCTTAAATAAGCCTCTTCTCCAAGTCTTGCTTTTTCACTCATAGGAGTTGAAAGTTTTTTAGCAAGCATATTTTTTGCTCTTAAACCAGCATCTGCTGTTTTAACCATATATTGCCAAATTTGATTTTCCCAAAGAATTGCAGTATTTAAATCACCAGCTTTAATTGCCTCATCTGCTTTTGTTTTTTCGTGAGGAATTTTATTATATTGTTCTAATGCATCAGTTACTAAAGATTTAACTTCAGGATATTTTTCAAAACCTTTCTCTTTTAAGAACTTAACAACACTTTGTATTACATCGTCAGTTGCTTTATTTGTTGCAACAACTTTGTCATACTCTTTTTGTAACTCTTCTGGAGTCATTTTAGAAACTTTAGCAGCTTTATAATCTGGATATTGTTTATTTGGATCTTTAACTTTTAAATATCCCATCATCTCTAGGTGTAAAGCTGAACAAAACTCTGTACAATAGTATGGATAAACTCCCTCTTGATCAGCAGTAAATGTAACTGAAGCAGTTTTTCCAGGTTCAACAGAAGCGTGAACATTTAATCCTGATAGACCAAAAGCGTGAGTCTCATCTTGTGCTCTTTCAAGGTTTGTAATATAAATTGTTACTTCATCACCTTTATTAACAGTAATATGTTCTGGATTTAAGTGACTTCTTACAGCAGTCATATAAACTTTAACTTTATTTCCTTCTCTTTCAACTCTCTCTTGACCTGCTAATGTTACACCTTCGTGAGCATTACCTGTTCTACTATTTGTTCCCATTTTGTCGTAAGTTTTTTTAGGTTTAATTTTACTTGCGTGAATTGAAACAACATCATGAGGCTCTCCTAATCCTATTGGCATATCATAAAGTAGCTCCATTTTATCCCCATTTAAATCAATTAATTGGTGATTTTGTGGATGAAGAGGACCTACTGGAAGAAATCTATCTATAGATAGTTTATTTAAAGCGATTCCATATTTACCTTTTGGTTTAGTAGATTTTCCTTCCATTGAATCAAGGTGTCCAATATTATAATTAACATTTACTCTATCAAGAAGTTTTAAATCCCTAAAATTCCATTTTACAACTTGTGAATCAACGTAAAGTGAAGTATAAACTATTCCATCTTTTTCATCAAAAGTGTTATGTAAAGGGCCTAATCCCAACTCTAATTGACCGTGAATAGATTTTTTAAAATCTAAGATTGGAATACCATATGGATCTTTTGAAGCAAACTCTTTTTTATCTATTTGTTCTTTAATTTTTGCAAAATCAAATATTGTTACGTGAGTATCAAGTTTTCCTCCAATAATGATATATTTACCATCGGGAGTAACATCAACTCCGTGAGGAGACTTAGCTTCTGGTAACAAGAATAATGCTCCAGCTTTAACAGCAGCATCTATTGTTACAACTTTATGACCATTTATAACTTTGACATTTTTTGGATCTTTTGCAAGTTTTTCCAAAATTTGCCAGTTATAAATATGCAGATAGTCAGTATCATTTCTACTCATACCTGCTTCAAATGGAGGAAGACCTTTCTCTATTCCACCTGTATACATCTCTGAGTTAAAACTATTTGTAAATGCCCAACCGTGAGATGGACCTTTTCCTGCATCACTTAAATCTTGCATATATGGAGGTAACTCTAGAGTAAAAGATTCTTTTTCATTAATTAATCCTTTTTCATAATCAAACTTCCAAAGAGTAACTCCACCTCTATATTTCTCTTCATAAGCTTCAATAGGAACCCACTCATTTTCTAATGGAGCTGCATATTGAGCTGCATCAACTATATATTCTGTGTTTGGAGTAACAAAACTTCCACCATGTGTACTTTTTAAAACAGGATTTACTACAATTTGAGTAGTTTCAAAATCATGTAGATTAATAACAGCAACCCTTGGGTTTGCTTTATCATTTATGAATAAGTAGTCACCTGCATATTCACCATTTTTCTCACTAAAGTTAGGGTGGTGAGTATCTCCCCATTTTATTTCTTGCCCTCTTATATTACCACTATCAAGAATTTTCTTTGACTCATTATCAAATCCGTATCCTTGCCATGGCTCTGGAGTAAAAACACCAATATATTTTAAAATTCTCATAGATGGGACACCATAAACAATTACTTGTCCAGATTGGCCGCCTGAGCTAAATACATAATACTCGTCTTTCATACCTGTTGGAACATATGTTTTTGCAGCCGCAAGAACATCTCTTTCAGTTAATCCTCTATCTTTCATAATTTTTTGTAAATCAGTTGAAGATACTGCTGATGTAACAGACAAAAGAAGTATCGAACTTAAAATTGATACTTTTTTAAACATTTTAA
>CAZDFZ010000131.1:0-4637 GCA_964504855.1 uncultured Aliarcobacter sp. | reverse complement strand
TGGAATTCCAACAAATATGCCTGAATTTACAAAAGATTTCCCAGATGTTGCACTTATACCAATAGTATCAAGTGCAAGAGCATTAAAACTAATCTGTAAAAAATGGCAAAGATATGGAAAATTACCAGATGCAGTAATAGTTGAAGGACCTTTAAGCGGTGGTCATCAAGGTTTTACTTATGAGCAATGTTCACAAGAAGAGTATCAATTAGAAAATATTGTTACTCCTGTAATTGAAGAAGCTAAAGAGTGGGGAAATTTTCCAATAATTGCAGCAGGTGGAGTTTGGGATAAAAATGATATTGATAAATTTATAGCATTAGGTTGTGCTGGTGTTCAAATGGCAACAAGATTTATTGGTACTTTTGAATGTGATGCAGATGCTAAATTTAAAAATGTTTTATTAAATGCAAAAGCTGAAGATATTCAATTAATGAAATCTCCTGTTGGACTTCCTGCACGTGGAGTTATGACTAATTTACAATTCTCTATTGAAAATAAAACTGCTCCAAAAGTTCAATGTATATCAAACTGCGTAGCTCCTTGTAATAGAGGTCATGAAGCGAAACTTGTTGGTTACTGTATTGCTGATAGACTTGGTGCTGCTTATAATGGTGATGTTGAAACTGGCTTATTCTTTTCAGGTTCAAATGGATATAGAATTGAGAAAATAATTTCCGTTAAAGAACTTATGGAAAAATTAACTGTAGGAGAATAAAAATTTTTAAAAAAGTTTTTATTTTAACCCTTTTTACGATAAATTTACTAATTGCAAATGAGTCAATTAGTAAATTAACTGAACAATATCGTACTGCTAGAATTAATTATCTAAATGCAGTTTCTGAAAAAGACGAACAAAAGAAAATTGATGAATTAAAAAAATTAATTATTTTGGGAGAGAAACTAAATAAAGATGTTACACCTGATAAAAAGAAACTTGAAATACTAACTAGCAGACAAGATTATCTTCCTAATAAAGAAAAAGATAGGATTACAAAAGTTGAATCATCAAATATTGATATGCAAAATTCTATTCAATCAATTTCTGCATTAGATGGAAATATAGTAGTTAAATTTAATAAAGACTACTCAAGAAGTGACATAAATCAAATATCACGAAAAATTGCAAATACATATGAATATTCATTTGACATATTAGGAAAATATAAATATGCGAAATCTACAAAAATAAAAATACATAGCGTTAATAATATTGATATTCAAGATAATTCTAATAGTGTTAATATCAAAATATCAAATAGTGAAAATATTAAAATGACTTATAGTCTTGCCCCTAGAGAATTAATTATTAAAATACCTAATAATCAGCAAAATACTCCTACAAATATTAGTAGTATCAATAAAAAGGATTCAATTAGTTCTAACTCTTTAACTAATGAATTGCCGTCGTCTCTTCCTTCATCTATATCATCGTCTATTACAAATGGTAAGCCTAAACATAAAATTATTGTACTTGATGCAGGACATGGAGCAGATGATGTTGGAGCAGTAGGTCCAGATAATAGATATGAAAAAGTTATTAATCTAAATGTTACTAAATATGTTGGAGCTTTATTAAAGCAAAAAGGATACACTGTTTATTTAACAAGAAGTGATGATACTTTTATAAAAGTTCAAGATAGAACTGTTTTAGCAAATGAAAAAAATGCTGATTTATTTATTTCAATTCATACAAATGCTGTACCAAAAGAAAAAGCAAATCAAATTGATGGTATTGAAACATTTTTCTTAAGTCCTACTAGAAATGAAAGAGCAAAAAGAGTTGCAGCATTAGAAAATAAATCTGATATTAGAGAAATGAGTAATTCATCAAAAGATGTATTTTTAGAATCATTAAACCGTTCAAGAATTACAGCTTCACATAAATTTGCTATAGATGTTCAATCAGGAATATTACAATCTGTTAGAAGTAAGTATAAAGATGTAAATGACTCTGGAGTAAAAGAAGGACCATTCTGGGTACTTGTTGGTGCACAAATGCCTTCAATATTAGTTGAATTAGGATACGTAACTCATCCTATTGAATGTAAACGTTTATATGATGCTTCATACCAACAACTTTTAGCAAGTGGTATTGCTAATGGCGTTGATTCTTATTTTGCAAAAAATCCTTAATTTCTGTAATTAAATTTAATTGCTTGTTTTTTATTCTTGGTAAATTATTCAAAGAAAAGAATTTAACCTTTGAATTCTCCCAAGATAAATAATTGCTTTTTAATACATCACCATTAAAATATTTATCCATCTCTTCTATATTTTCACTATTTACTAGCCAAATACCAACATCTTTATCTATATTTATTTGTTCAAAATAATTCTCAAAAAGTGCAATCTCTACATCAATTGAACTCTCTTCAAAAAACTCTCTCTTAGCACATTCAAATGCCGTTTCATCTTTTGTTTTAGAGCCTTTTAAACAACCCCATTTATCTTTACTAGCTACGGATTTACATAATAATATTTTGATATCATTTTTACCTATTATATAAGGAACTACTCCATATGCTTTAACGTGAGATCTCATTTAGTTCAACCCTTACTAAGAAATTACTTTTTTATTATAAAAATATAAAGAACCTATAATCCAAAACAACATAGGTACTAAAATAGAAAATTCTGGTATCAAGACACCACCATATGTAAACTTATATAAAACAAAAAATATACCCCAAATAATTAAAGTTCCAAAAACTGAGAATGATGTAAATTTACCTAAATTAAAAAATCTACTATTTAAAGAAGCATATGCGAAAATTAATAAAATTATTGGTAATACAAAAAAAGGAACTATTATTTGATTATATAAAATAGCTCTAATTTTATTAGTATTTATTCCTTGAGTTTTTAATAAAATTATTGCTGAAATTGCATCCGTAATAGAAAAATCAGATTTACTCTCATATACATTATCCAAAATCTTTGGCTTAAATCCTTCCAAAGTATCTAATGATTTTTCGAATCTAACACTTAATTTTGAACTGTCTATATTCAATTCTTTTGGTTTTGTAATTATTTTTACATTCTCAACGTACCATTTATTATCTTGGAAATATGCCTTATCTCCAATTATTGTCTCGACTACATCTTTATCATCAATTTTAAAAATATGGATTTCTTCTGCTTTTTTTTCTAGAGGTAATAATTTTTTAAAATATACATAATAATCATTATATTTTAAAAAAATATCATTTTTAGTATTTGTAAAATACTCATTGTCTAAAATTCTTTTTTTCTGATCAGAAGAATAGGCTAATGGAGTCATTTGAAGAAAGATAAGCAACGATAATAGTAAAATTGATATATTAATTACTGGTAAAAAAATATTTTTATTTGTTGTACCCAAAGCATTAAATGCAACAAATTCATTATTTTTAATAAAAACAACTAAAGTTACTATCCAGCCAAATACTATTGATAAAGGAAGAGCTAATATTAAAGCAACAAATCCATTATATAAAATATATAAAAGTTGTAAGTTTGCAGATTGAGGAAGAGATTTATAATTTTGTAAAAAATCAATACCTACAAAAAAAATCTCTAAAGATACCAATACGATAATAAAATTTGTTAAATATTTTTTTAAAATATATCTAGTTAATATGCTCATTTTACTTCAATGTGAATTTAGTTTTTACTTGTTCTATATCTTCACTTTTCAGTGCTTTTATAGCATTAATTGTATGTTTTATTATATCTGGTAATTTGTTTAATTCTTCTTTTGAAAAGTTATTTAATACATAATTTGCAACATCTGCTTTATCATGTGGTTTTCCTACTCCAATTCTAACACGAATATACTCTTTTCCTATATGTGCATCAATTGATCTTAAACCATTATGACCACCATGTCCACCACCTATTTTAAACTTTACAGTTCCAAAAGGTAAATCAATATCATCATGAATAACAATTATATCTTCTATTTCTAATTTATAATACTCTTTAATAGCTTGAACAGCCATTCCTGAATTATTCATATATGTAGTTGGTTTAGAATATAAATCATAAGCTGATTTTTCTAAAGTAGAATGGAAATTTGATTTTTGTATATTTGAAGTAGAAAGATTTTTGGTTATCTCATCGATAACCATAAATCCGATGTTGTGTCTTGTTAATTGATATTTTTCACCAATATTTCCAAGACCAACGATTAAATGCATAGAGTTAAAACTATTTAGCTTTAATTACACCAACAACTGGAACTCTTGGATCTAAGAAACACTCTAAAGAAGCTGGTAAAGTTAAATCTCTAATTAAGATATTATCACCTGTATCTAAGTTTGTTACGTCAAGAGTAATGTCGTTTGGTAAATCTTCAAGTGTACATTTAACTGGTACTCTTTTTGTATGAATCATTAAAAGACCTTTATTTTTAAGACCTTTTGCAATACCTGTAGTTTTAACTGGAATTTTATATGAAGTTTTAACACCAGCTTGTGCAACCATTAAATCAACATGTAATAACTCTGAAGTTAATGGACATTTTTGATACTCTTGAACTACAACTTTTACGATGTTTCCAGAAAGATTAACATCAAATGCTAAAGTTTCTTTATTTCTCATGAATTTAATATATTCATTTCCAAAAACTTTTATCTGAGTAATTATCCCCTGGA
>CAZDFZ010000130.1:0-4712 GCA_964504855.1 uncultured Aliarcobacter sp. | reverse complement strand
AAATAGTGGGTCAATTTTCAGTCAAAAAATTCAAAGATAGTTTTTATCAATGAAAACTTCTATCTAGCTTGTGAAATAGAATATGAAAAACTAGAGTTTGCAATGTATAGATTATCAAAAATAAAAAGTGTAGAAGATACTCCTAAAACTTTTCATAAGAATCAAGAAATTGAAGATTTTATAAAAGATATGCAAACACCATTTTCAATTTATAGAAGAGATTATAAAAAACATCTAATAACTGTAATTTTAGAGGTTGATAAATCAAAAGCTTTTTATTTTGAATCAAAGAAATATCTGAAATCACAAGAGATATTAGAGAAAAAAGAGAATGGAAACTTACTAATAAAATACAAAATCACTCAAGAAATGGAAATTGAAGAATTAATTAAAAAATGGATTCCCTTTGTAAAAGTTATTGAACCAATATCTTTAAAAGAGAAACTAGAAAGTGATTTGAGAAGTTATTTAAATACATCAGAAAGTTAAAAACAAGTACAATAAAAATAATTTAATATAAAACCTTTAAGGTATAACAATATATGCAATGGCAAAAAGAAAAAATTAAACTAGATAACAATACAACAGTAGATGCACAAGCTCCAATTATTATATCAGCTAGTCGTAGTACAGATATTCCTACATTTTATTCAGATTGGTTTATTTCAAGATGGGAAGCTGGATATATTAAATGGACAAATCCTTTTAATGGACAACCTTTATATGTATCTTTTAAAAATACAAGACTTGTAGTGTTTTGGACAAAAAATCCAAGACCTATGTTTAAACATCTTGATTATTTGGATAAAAATATTCCTAATTACTATTTTCAATTTTCTCTAAATGACTATGATAAAGAAAAGTATGAAGCAAAAGTTCCATCTGTTGAAAGTAGAATCAAAACTTTTAAAGAGCTATCTCAAAGATTAGGTAAAAAAAGAGTTGTTTGGAGATATGACCCATTAATTCTAACAAAAGATATAGATGTAAATGAACTTTTACGAAGAGTTAAAAATATAGGTAATCAAATACATGAATATACTGAAAAACTTGTATTTAGTTTTGTGGATATTGATATTTATAGAAAAGTTGAAAATAATCTAAAAAAAGAAGATGTTCCATATATTGAATGGACTACTCAAAATATGGAAGAGTTCGCAAAAGGAATATCTCAAATAAACAAAGATTGGGGTTTACAACTAGGAACTTGTAGTGAAAAGATTGATTTAGATAAATATGGAATAGTTCATAATAAATGTATAGATGATGATTTGATGATAGATTTATTTTCACATGATTCACAACTTATGGATTTTTTAGGAGTTGAAATCAAACAAGCTGATTTATTTAGTGATGGTGAAATCATAAAAACAAGAAACCTAAAAGATAAAGGTCAAAGGGAAGATTGTGGCTGTATCATGGCTAAAGATATAGGTCAATACAATACTTGCCCCCATGAATGTAACTATTGTTATGCAAATACTTCAAAAGAAATAGCAAAGAAAAACTATAAAAGATATTTGGAAAATCCAAGTAGTGAGAGTATTTTATAAATGAAATTTGATAGGAAACAATAATGGAATTAGTTTATTTATGGGTTGATAATTATAAAAATATTAAGAATCAGGGATTTAATTTTTCGCCAAGATTTGAGTGTGAGTTTAAAGCAGAATACGATGAAGATAAGAAATTAAAAAATGATTGTGAATTAAAAATAACACCAAAAGAACATATTGAAAACTTTTTTGGTAAAGATATAAATGTAACTGCAATTGTTGGCGAAAATGGTGTTGGTAAAAGCAGTATTATATGTGATATATTTAGTAGTTTTAATTCACAAGGATGTCTATCTAATGAAAATGATAATAGTTTTATTCTTCTTAAAGATGAAAGAAATGGATATAAAATTTTTAGAGATATTGATATTAAAATAAAACTTATTGAAAATAAAAAAGAAATAAGTTATGAACAAGTAACACATGGTCAATTAAAAATGTATTATTTTGCAAATGAAATAATTAATCCTTTTTCTAGGCAAACTATTTTAGTAGTTCAAGATGATTTTGATGGAGGAAAGAAGCCAGAAACTAATGTAACTAATAATTATAAAATAGAAGAATTCAATATAAAATTTAAAACTATTTTAGAAGATAATTCAAGTTTTTTTGATTTTATTAAAGAAAAATTTATTTTTGATTCATTTAGATATGAAATTTATTATCATAAACTAGGCTATCAACTTGCTTCTGCTACAAAATTATCAGAATTAATTAATAAAAATCAAATTTTTAATAATTTTGATGAAACAAAAGAATCAACATTGTATAAATTCTTTGGATTAATATTGTTATTCAATGATTTACCTGAATATAAACTAGGAATGGATAATGCTAAGAAAAAAGCATTTGAAGATAAGCAAGAAGAAATATTAAATAAATTTAAAGAAAACTTTAAAAAAAATGATTTTGGAGAAGAAGATTTTAATAGTATTTTAAAGTATATTCAAAATAAAGAATCTAAAGAAATTTTCACAATAAAATATATTCAAAATATAATAGAAAATTATTCATGTAATTCAGAAAAACAAAGTTGGAATAATGATAATTTAAAATCAATAAGAAATGATGAATTAAATAAATTTGAGAATAATTTATTAGAATATTTACACAAAAATGAGTATTTACAAATAAATTTCTTAGATAAAAAGAACCCATCTATTAGCTTATTAGATTTAAGTTCGGGGGAAAAAGTTTATTTGGAATTTCTTACAAATATTTCATACAACTTGAAAAAATTGAATTCTGATAAAATATTTTTACTTGATGAACCTGATTTGACACTGCATCCTAAATGGCAAAAAAAATTAGTTTCTAATATTTTAAAATGCAATGATAAGATAAAAAATAAGAAAATACATTTTATTTTAACAACCCATTCTCCTTTTATCCTTTCGGACTTACCAAAAGAAAATGTGATATTTTTGGAAAAATATAAAAAAGATGAAGATAGAAATCAAAAAGAAGGTAACTGTAAAAATGCAACAAAAAATATAAAACTCAAAACTTTTGGAGCGAATATTCATACTTTGCTATCAAATGGATTTTTTATGAGTAATGGGCTAATGGGTGAGTTTGCGAAAAGTAAAATTACTGAAATTAAAGAGTTTTATGAAAAAGTAAAAAAAAGTAAAAATCCTAAAAAAACTTATTTGAAAAAATATAATGATAATAAAGAAAATTTTAAAAATATTCAAGAAATTGTTGGAGAACCATTTTTACAAACCATTATTAAAAATTATTTAGATGATTTACACATAATTCTTTCTGATGATAAAACCTTGATTGATAAAGAATTAGCTGAATTAGAAAAAAGAAAAAAGCATTTAGAAAGTTTGAAAAATGCTAAAAATTAATTATTCTAAAAAGTTTGATAAAAATAAATACTATAAAGATATTTCAAAAAAATATTTTTATATCTCAAAAAATGAGTTATTAAAAGTAAATATTAAGAATCATTCTAAATCAACTATTACACTTGAAGAAATATTTAACTATTTTAAAATCAATAAAATAGGTGAGTTTGATACAATTTTTCAAAATATTAGTTTTAAATGTCTAACTATTGGGAACTTTAGAACTTTGCAAAAAATCAAAAATCAAATAAGTCAAAAAGATAATGAATTTATAAAATTTTTATTTGATTATACAGATTTACAATCATCAAAAATAGCACCTTTTTTTGAAAATAATCTTGAAATTTCCACTTGTTATTACTGCAATATTGATTATGTAAATATTTATAATACCAAAAAAGGAAAGAAAAATAAATTCACACTTGACCATTATTTTGATAAATCAACTTATCCTTATTTAGCACTTTCTTTATACAATCTAATTCCTAGTTGCTACACTTGTAATAGTAAATTGAAAAAAACTATCGAGTTTAATAATTTATCTCCAAGTTCACAAAAATATGATTTTGATGATAAAGTAAAATTCAAACTTAAAATGAGTGATAGTTGCAAAGACTTAGATATAAAAAATAAAAATGATATAGAAATTAATTTAAAAGAAAATTATTCAAATAATTTTAAAGCTTTTATTGAAAAAATGCACTTAGATGATAGATATAGAATTCACAAAGATATAGTTTTTGACATGATAGAAAAAGCAGAACTCTACCCAGAAAGTAGGCTCAAAGAATTGCAAAATTTGACTGGGATTCCATTTCAACAAATCAAAAAAGATATTTTTAATCTCATAGATGAAAACGAAGATTTATCAAAACAGCCATTTTCAAAACTAATAGTTGATATGAGTAAAGAGCTGAAAATACTATGAAGTTATTAAAATAGATATAAAAGGAAAAACAAATAAATGAACAATAACAATCAACTAATAAATATAAACCAAAATGCAAAATCAGCACTAATAAAATCAAAAAATCTTTTGGATATAACAAAAAAGATACTTGATAAAAAAGAGTTGATAAAGAATTTTGAGTTTAAACCATTTTTAATAAAAGAAAAAGGACATTTAGATTCTGTAAGGTCAGTAATAATAAGCCCAGATGGAAAATATATAATTTCAGGAAGTGAAGATTGTACAATAAAAATCTGGGATATAAAAAGAGGAAAGTGTTTAAATACTTTAGAAGGTGTCAAACGAAGTGCTAAACTGGGCAGTTGAAAAATCATAAAAAGTTATATTTGA
>CAZDFZ010000129.1:0-4738 GCA_964504855.1 uncultured Aliarcobacter sp. | reverse complement strand
ACACTATTGGCTATATATTTGTCAAAAGATTTTGATTATTTAGTTTTAGAAGCAGGACTTGGTGGAGAATTTGATGCTACAAATGTGGTGGAGAATAATATATCATTGATTACAACTATTGGGCTTGACCATCAAAATTTTTTAGGAAATAGTGTTGAAGAAATTGCATCAACAAAAATGCGTTCAGTTGATAATAAAATGATAGTTGGTTATCAAGTTTTTGATGAGGTTATAAAAACTGCGTATGAAGTAAAAAAGCAAATATTAGAGCAAAGAGATAGAAATATAGAGATAATAGAAGTAAAAGATTTTGATAAATATTCTATAAATGAAAAATTTGCTTCATATTTAAAAAGAAATTTACATTTAGTAATTGCTTGTTTAAATGAGTTGAAAATTCCTATTGATACAAAACTATTTGATGATGTTCCTTTGTTTGGAAGATGTCAAAAAATTGCTTCAAATATAACAATTGATGTGGGACATAATCCACTTGCAGCAACAGTTATAAAAAAAGAGTTTGAAAATAAAAAAATTACTTTGATATATAACTCTTATGCGGATAAGGATTATATTGAAGTTTTAAATATTCTAAAACCAATTATAAAAGAAATTGTTATTATAGAACTTGATGATAAAAGAATTGTAAAAAAAGAAGAACTAAAAAAAATTATTGAACAGTTTAATATACCTATTAAAGAGACTATAAAAATAGAGCAAAATGAAGAATATTTGATTTTTGGTTCATTTTTAGTTGTTGAGAAATTTTTAACTTTGATTGATTTTAATGGGTTTTCATGAAAAATCTTGAAAAAGAGCTAGAAAATTTATACATACAAAAAAATAAAATTGAAGAAGAAATAGAGCTTCTCAAAGAAAAAATTAAAATAGAAAAAGAAAAAACTCTTTTAAAAAAAGATTTCACAAAAGATGAAAAAATAGAACTTTTTAAATCTTTATTTGTGGCAAGATTCGATATTTATGCTAAAAAGTGGGTTAGTAAAGATGGAAATAAACAAGGCTTTTATCCAGTAACTGCAACTTTTCAAGGGGAAGATTACCTTCCTTTAACAAACCGTCAAATTGAAGAGCATTTAAGAGGGAATGCTTTTTTAGCTTCTTATTGTATAAGTTCAAAAAATCTTTCAAAGTTTATAGTTTTTGAAATTCTTGATGAGGATAAATATAAGCTTCAAATAACTCTAAATTCTTTAAATATAAAAGCATATTATGAACTTAATTCTTATAATGGAATTTTTGTTTGGATATTTTTACAAGAGGAATTACCTTCAAAAATAGTATTTAATTTTGCACAATTTATAATAAAAAAGGCAAATATAAATGCAAAAATTTATCCAAATAAAGAGTTTGCTACCAAAGAAAATTTAGGAAATAGTATTGAATTGCCACTTCATTTAAAACTAAGAGATAAAAATAAAACAGTTTTTATAGATGTAAATACAAATAAAATTTATGAAAATCAATGGCAAATTTTAAATAGTGTTCAAAAGGTTTCAAAACAGATAGTTTATAGTTTTAATGAAAATTCAGACTCTGTAAGTTATGAAAAGAATTTTGAGAAAATCAATTTTCCATCACAAAGTTTCGAAATTGTATTAAGTGATTATATATATATTCCAACACAAAATTTGTCAAAATCATTTTTAAATAAATTAAAATCTTTTGCAACCTTTGAAAATCCACAAATAAAGATTTTACTAAATCTTAGAAAACCTTTGTATAACACTCCAAAATATATAAAATCTTTTGATGAAGATGAAAAATATTTGATGTTGCCTCGAGGCTTAAAGGACAAAATAGTTGAATTTTTTAATGAAAATGCTGTTAAGTTTTCTTTTGTTGATAAAAGATATTTTAAAGAAATAGAGACTAAAAAAGTAACTTTTACTTTAAGACCTGAACAAAATGATGCAATAAAAGAGATTAAAAAAAGAGATTTTTCTATTTGTGTGGCACCTCCTGGGTTTGGAAAGACTTTATTGGGTGCTAAAATATTTGAGCAAAGAGCTTGTTCAACTATGATTGTTGTAAACAAAAATATGCTTTTGGATCAATGGATTGAAAGATTTGTTAACTATTTTGCATATGAAAAAAAGGATATTGGATATTTAGGAAAAGGTCATAACAAATTAAATGGAATAATAGATGTTGCAACTATGCAAAGTTTAAAAAATGATCCTGAGATAATAAATAATTACTCTTTCGTGATTGTTGATGAGTGCCATCATATTCCTGCTATTACTTTTGAGCAAATAATTAAAAATTTCAAAGGTAAATATATTTTAGGTTTAAGTGCAACTCCAAATAGAAAAGATGATTTACAGCCTATTTTATATCAACAATTGGGTGAAATATCTTATGAATATAAGAAAAAAAGAACTCATAATAATCGTCTTCAAATAGTAAGAACAGATTTTACAACTAGTGCTGATAATTATTCTACAATTATTAATGAGCTATGTATCGATGAAAATAGGAATAATTTAATTATTAATGCAATAAAATATAATATTGAAAGAAAAATTTTAGTTTTAACTGATAGAATAGAGCATATAAATATACTAGAAAGTCTTTTGCAAAAAGAGAATATAGATTATGTTTGTGTTCATGGAAGTTTGAATAAAAAAGAACAAGTGGAAAATATGGCTTTGGTAAACAAAAAGTCATTAATTATTGCAACAACATCCTATTTTGGCGAGGGAATAGATTTTCCTCATTTAAATACTATTATGTTTGCAACACCAATTTCATATTATGGAAGGCTTGTTCAATATCTTGGTCGAATAGGAAGAGGAAATCAAGAGTGTTTGGCGATTGATTTTTTAGACTCAAATAATGCTATGTTAAATTCAGCCTATAAAAAAAGGCTTGAAGGATATAAGCAAATGCATTACAAATAAATTTAAATAAAAGGAGAAAAGTTAGATGTTAGGAGTTATAGTTGCTACAACACTTATTGCCTTGATTTTAAATTTAATTTTAAAAAAAGTACATTTACCTACTATTATTGGATATATCTTAACAGGTACAATTATTGCTTATACATTTAGTCTTCACTCGGCAGTTGATAATCATACATTAAAAGAAGTAGCTGAATTTGGGGTAGTTTTTTTAATGTTTACTATTGGTTTGGAGTTCTCGTTAAATCATTTAAAGAAAATGAAAAAAGAGGTTTTTTTTACTGGAACTTTACAAATAGTTATAACAACCTTTTTTGTTTATTTAATTTCAAGATTTATAGTAAGATTTGATAATCAAACATCTTTAATTATAGGAACAGTATTATCTTTATCTTCAACAGCAATTGTATTAAAAACATTCAATGAAACAAAAGAGATAACAAAACCTCATGGAAGAAGAGTTTTAGGTATATTAATTATGCAAGATATTGCAGTTATTCCAATACTTTTAATGATTTCATTTTTTACAATGACTGATGATGGAGCCATGGCGGCAACTATTTTTAAGACTATAGTTGCTGCAATGCTTTTATTAGCATTGTTATATATAAGTGGGAAATTCTTATTAGAGCCATTTTTAAGTTATGTTTCTTCTACGAAATCTGATGAATTATTTGTGGCATCAGTTTTATTACTTGCACTTGGATCTGCATATTTAGCATATTATTTTGGGTTTTCTTATTCTTTAGGAGCTTTTATTGCAGGGATGATGATTTCTGAGACAAAATTTAAACATCAAGTAGAAGCTGACCTTATTCCTTTTAGAAATATACTATTAGGTGTATTTTTTATTACGGTTGGTATGCAAATAAATTTTAAAGTAATTTATGAATATGCTTTTATAATTTTAATACTTTTACCATTGGTAATGGGATTGAAATTTTCAGTTATTTATGCTTTAGTTCGATTTGAAGATAATAAAAGAGTATCTTTTAAAGTAGCACTTTCATTGATTCAAATTGGAGAATTTTCTCTTGCAATTTTAGAGTTAGCAAGAAGTCAAAATTTAGTAGATTCTACATATTCACAAGTTTTGATTATCACAATAGTAATTTCAATGATTTTAACGCCTATTGTTCTTAAAAATCTTTCAAAAGCTGCAGCAAAATTGATTCCAGAAGATGTAATTATGATTAATAATAATCATAATTTTTCAAGGGATACTGAAAACCATGTTATTGTTCTTGGTTATGGTAGATTTGGACAAGCTATTATTGAGGAATTAAAATTATTTGGACAAAATTACGTAATTTTAGAGCATAATATGAAATTTTATCAGATTGGAAAAGATAAAGGTGAACCAATAATTTTTGGAAATGCTGCTCAAAGACATATTCTAAATTCTGTAAATATTACAAAAGCATCAGCAGTAATAGTTGCTGTTAATAATCCAGAAATTTCATATTTGATTTGCGAAGCAGTTGGAGATTTAACTCGTAATAGTAAAACTATTGTAACAGTTACTTCTGATGCAGAAAAAGATTCGTTAAAAAATTTAAAATTAGAACACATAATTGTTGAAACAACTCAAATTGCAAGAGCTGTGGTTGATGAAGTATTACAGTGTAGATTGTCGTAGAATAAATAGTAATTAAGGTAAATCCATGAATATAGAGAATATGAAAATTATTTCAATAGATGATAATAAAACAAATCTTTTAATAATTGAAAGTTATGCAAAAACACTTTCTTTAAAAATTGAGGCTTAATTAAAAAAAATGGCTCCTGAATTATTCTCTTTTCTTATAGCCAACCAA
>CAZDFZ010000128.1:0-4819 GCA_964504855.1 uncultured Aliarcobacter sp. | reverse complement strand
AAAGGTAGTACTGATATCGATTGTTGTAGATGCGGAATAACAGAAGAAATAGAAGTTGATGAAGAACTTCATTTATTGTTAAGTGATGGTATTTATAAAAATGATGAAAGTGAATATTTAGTAATAGAAGTTGAAAACAGTTTAATTGATTTTGATGAAATCATTGAAAGTGAATTAAATAGTATCAAAAGTGATTATCACATTTGTGAAAGTTGTTTACAATATGGTGATAATTTTGAAAAAGAATTTTAAGGAGAATTAAAATGGCAGTACCTAAGAGAAGAGTATCTCATACTAGATCAGCAAAAAGAAGAACTCACTACAAAATAACGTTAAAAAAACCTGTTAAAGATAGTGATGGAACTTGGAAAATGCCTCATATGGTTAATCCAAACACTGGTGAATATAAAAACTAATGCTACGAGTTGCAATAGACGCTATGGGTGGGGACTTCGGTCCTGAGCCTATAATGGAAGGCTTGATTGCCGCACTTAAAAAAAATAATAATTTTACTGCAATAGCAGTTGGTAAAAAAGATGAACTTTTACCACTTATCCCACACAACTTTTTATCAAGAATTGAAATATTAGATACAGATGATGTAATTAGTATGAGTGATTCTGCTACTGATGCTTTAAAAAGAAAAGAATCAACTATTTATAAAGCTATTGAACTTGTAAGAGAAGGTAAAGCAGATGCTGTAGTTTCAGCTGGACATTCAGGTGCATCAATGTCATTAGCTACTTTAAGAATTGGTAGAATAAAAGGTGTAAATAGACCAGCCATTGCAACATTAATGCCTACAAGCGAAAACCAAAATACTTTAGTATTAGACGTTGGAGCTAATGTAGATAGTGATGCTAAAAACTTATTCGAGTTTGCTGTTATGGGGCAAGTATATGCTCAGTACGCATTAAGACTTGATGAGCCAATCGTTGGATTACTAAGCAATGGGGAAGAAGATAGTAAAGGTAATGAAGTTACTAAAGAAGCTTATAAACTTTTATCAAAAATTCCTAATTTTGCAGGAAATGTTGAAGGTAGTGATATTTTCAAAGGTACTGTAGATGTTGTTGTTTGTGATGGTTTTGTTGGTAATATTTTACTTAAAACGGCTGAAGGTGTTGCGGATACAATAGGTAAAATTATTAAGAAAAATTTAAAAAGATCGCTAATCTCTATAGCAGGTGCTGTTCTTATGAGAAAAGTTTTCAAAAACTTAAAAGTAAGAGTTGATTATGCTGAATATGGAGGAGCTCCTTTACTTGGAGTAAAAGCACCTGTAATTATTGCTCATGGGAAATCAAATTCTAAAGCAGTTCAAAATGCTATTTTCCAAGCAATAAATGCAGCAAGTTCTAATTTAGATAATATAATTGAACAAAGATTAGCAAAATATAGTAGTAATCAAGAAAATTAATTACTGCTATATCAATTTAAGGATATGTAAATGACATATGCAGCTTTTAGATCTATTGGAGCTTATATTCCTCCTAAGATTATGACAAATGCAGATTTTGAAAAAATCATTGATACAACTGATGAGTGGATTACAAAAAGAACGGGAATAAAAGAAAGAAGAATTTCTGAACCTGAAGAAGCTTCATCTGATTTAGGTTCTCGTGCAGCAGAGATTGCAATTCAAAGAGCAGGTATTTCTAAAGAAGAGATAGATTTAGTTATTTGTGCTACAGTAACTCCTGATTACTTATGTATGCCATCAACTGCTTGTTTAATAGCATCAAAAGTAGGACTTCCTCCTGTTATGGCTTTTGATATAAGTGCAGCTTGTACTGGATTTGTATATGCTGTATCTATTGCAAAAGCATTTATAGAGTCTGGAATGAAAAAGAATGTTCTAGTTATTGGAGCAGAAACTTATACTTCAATTTTAGATTATACTGATAGAGGTACATGTTTTATTTTTGGAGATGGAGCAGGTGCAGCAATTATATCTGCAACATCTAATAAAGATGAAGCAATTATTGATGTAAATTGTTCAAGTGATGGAAATTATGAAGATTTAATTAAAACTGCTGGAGGAGGAAGTAAACATCCTTGTTCTGCTGAAGTTTTAGAAAATAAAATGGCTTGTATAAAAATGAAAGGAAATGAAACTTTCAAACTTGCTGTTAAAACATTAACATCTGATGTTCAAGTTATGATGAAAAAACATAACTTGTCAAATGAAGATATTAATCATTTTATTCCTCATCAAGCAAATTACAGAATAATATCTGCAGTTGGCGAAGCACTTGGATTTACAGAAGAGCAAACAGTAGTAACTGTTGATAAGTATGGAAATACATCAGCAGCTTCTATTCCCATGGCTATGAACTATGCTTATGAGCAAGGAAGAATTAAAGCTGGTGATACAGTTTTATTTGATGCTTTTGGTGGTGGTTTAACATGGGGTTCAGCTTTATTTAAATTCGCACCAAAACAATAATAGATTTGTGGGATTCTATTCCCACTTTTCTTTTATTAATACTTAGCTGTAAATCTTTTTATTTATCAAATTTCTTATTATTTGGATTATTTTTAAAAACATCAAATGAACTTCTTTTTTTAATATGATTAAATTTTTCAACTGTTGCAACAGAATTTAAATATAAAATTGATTCATCAACTATAATCTGAAAAATAGCGTATAATGGTAATTTTACAACACTTCCAAAATTTTCATTTCCAAATCCAGCTTCAAAACTCATGTATTCATCATCAATTTGAATAGTTGTATATGTATAATTACTTAAAATAAAAAGTGAGAATTTATTCATATGACTTTTTATAACTGTTGGTAATTCTGGAGTAAATGTAATTGGTTCAATATTTGCAGTGATTGAAAATTCCTGATTTTTTTCCAATAAAAAAAGAATATTTTCTTTTATTTGTTTTTCTACTAAATCTTTATACTCTTCATTTTCTATAATATTTTTTATCATTTTTATACCTATATATTTTTTGATTTATTGTAATTATATCAAAGTATAATTTTCTTTTATGTCAAATCCTATCATTGCATTCATTAAAGCAATTTTAGAGGCATTTTTTAACATATTCAGAGTTATATCTTTTTCTATTAAAAATTTCTCTTCTAATAATCTAGCTTTAGTTGTACCATTCAATAAACAATTTTTTGAAGTTATCCAAATATTTTCATAAAATATAGCAATATTTGCAATACTTGTATCTGTTACAATTTCATTTTTTATAATAATAATTTCATCAGCACTATCTTTTTTTAAAAATAAATTATCAATATTTTCTCTATTTAAATATTTTTTACCATATAATATTTCATTATCATATAGCAATTTAAAAGAGTTAATTTCTCTTTTTATGTAAGAAAAATACTCCACATTTAAGATTTCATAGTCATTGTATGTAACTTTACATCTAAGATTTTCTTCACTTGGTGGATAAATGTACTCTTGTAAATTTATATTTAAACCTATTGTATTTGCAACTCTTTTATTGTGATATTCTAAGTTAAATATCTCAAAATCTTCACATTTTATAGTTTCAAAGTATATATTTTCATTCATTTTTAAAGCCTTTTAAAATGGTAAATAAATCTTATCAATCAACTCTTGATACTCATTTAAAACATCAGAATCACAAGTAATTCCACAACCACTTTTATAAAATTTATTTTTATTCAAATCTTCTTCAATAAATCTAATCATCACCGAAGAATCAAGTTTCTCTCCATCAAAAACACCAAAAATTCCAGTATAAAAATCTCTATTATAATCTTCAAGTTTTTCTAAAATTTCAACTGTTTTTTTCTTAGGAGTTCCAGTAATTGACCCTGCTGGCAATAGTGAGGTTAGAATATCCCCTATTTTTTCAGTCCAATCATTTTGTAAATTTGCAGAAATTTGTGAACTTACTTGCAAAAGTTCTTTATCTCCTGCATTGATTATATCAACATATCTAAATCTATCTACTCTCACATTATTTGCAATAATTCCCAAATCATTTCTTAACAAATCAACAACCATAGTATGCTCTGCCATCTCTTTTTTATCATTTAAAATTATCTCTTTTGAATTAGGTATTGAAGCATCTATTGTTCCTTTCATAGGATAAGTGAATATTTTGTTTTGTTTGATTTCAATAAATCTTTCTGGAGAAAAACATATAAAATTATCATTTCCATTTTGAAATCTTAATTTAAATTTTGATTGAACTAAATCGTAAATTTCATCAAGAGATATTGAAGTTCTTATTTTTGTTTTTGCTGTTAAATTACAAAGATAAGTATTTCCACTTTTTATCTCTTCTTGTAATAAATCAAATTTTATTTTATATTGCTCAAGATTTATAGGAAATTTCTCTAAAATTGTTTCTTTTTTTCTGTTTTTAATCTCTTTTGAATCAAATTCGAATTTTATAGAAGAAGGAAGTTGCGAAAGTTTTTGAATATAAAACTTACTTAAATCATATGATAAGACAAATAAAAATGGTTCTTTTGAAGAACCAAATTTATTTAATTTTTCTTTTATTAACTCTTTACTCAAATTTTATTTTAGAATTAATTTTTTTAATACAGCAGCACGAATAGCAACACCATTTGTAACTTGTTGTAATACTTTTGATCTTGGATCTTTTAGCATTTCATCACTAATGTCAACATTTCTGTTAACTGGACCTGGATGTAAAAGGATAATATTTCTATCTTGCATTACTTCATTTGTAATACAATAATCTTTTGCATATTCATTTAATGACTCAAAATAAACTTCAGAATGTCTTTCTAGTTGTGTTCTTAAACTCATAATAATATCAAGTTCATCGATAATCTCTGAAATTG
>CAZDFZ010000127.1:0-4836 GCA_964504855.1 uncultured Aliarcobacter sp. | reverse complement strand
ATGAAAAAAAACTTTTTGATACTGTAATAAAAATAAATGGAGTAGGTCCAAAAGTTGCTCTTGCAATTTGTTCTATATTTACTCCTACATCTTTTGCACAAATTGTAAATGATAATGATGTTACAATGTTAAAAAGAGTTCCAGGTCTTGGACCAAAGGGTGCTAGTAGAATACTTGTTGAGCTTTCAGGATTTATAGTAGATAATCACGATGGAAGTGAAGATTCTACTTTCTCTTCTTCATTTGAAGCAGCACTTGCTTTAGAATCTTTAGGATTTAAAAAAGATTTAGTTTCAAAAGTATTAAAAACTTGTGTGAGTGGAAATACAAGTGATTTAGTAAAAGAAGCATTAAAAAAATTACAAAAATAAAAAAATATATTTATAAAAAAGGAATTTGATGAAGATAGCTATAGTTTTTGGTGGAGTAAGTTTTGAACATGAAATTTCAATTGTAAGTTCAATTGCTATGAAAGATGTATTAAATGATGAGTTAACTTATCTGTTTTTAGATTCATCAAGAGATATGTATCATATACCAACAGATATTATTAAATCAAAACTTTTTAGTTCAGGTGAATATAAAAAGTTTGATAAAGTTTATTTCCAAAAAGGTGGATTTTATAAAAAAGGTGGACTTTTCTCTAAAGAAAAAACAATAGATTTTGATGTTGTTTTAAATCTTTCACATGGAGGGGACGGAGAAGATGGTATTTTATCATCTGTTTTAGATTTTTATAATATTCCATTTATTGCTCCACGAACAGAAGCTTGTGTTGTAAGTTCTAATAAATTTTTAACAAAAGGTTATGCTGCAAGTGTTGGAGTAAATACACTTGATTATAAATATTTCACAAAAGGTGAAAAAGTTATAGTTGATTCATTTCCTGTGATTTTAAAACCTGTAAAACTTGGAAGTTCAATTGGTGTTTCAATTGTAAAAACTCAAGAAGAGCTTGAATATGCACTTGATGTTGCTTATGAATTTGACAATGCAATTATAATAGAGCCATTTATTAGTGGAGTTAAAGAGTATAATTTAGCTGGAACAAAAGTAAATGGAGAATTTAAATTTTCAATTATTGAAGAGCCACAAAAGACAGAATTTTTAGATTTTGATAAAAAGTATTTAGATTTTTCAAGAACTTCAAAAGCTTTAGAAGTTGATTTGGGAGAAAAACTAAACAATGAAATAAAAGAGTCATTTAGAAGATTGTATAATACATTGTTTGAAGGCTCAATTATTAGATGTGATTTTTTTGTTGTAAATGATACTGTATATTTGAATGAAATAAATTCTATTCCAGGTTCTATGGCAAATTATCTGTTTGAAGATTTTGCAACTCTATTTAATAATGTAGCAAAATCATTACCAGTTAAAAAACATATTCCAATTACTTATGAATATGTAAATAAAATACAAGCGAGTAAGGGAAAATAAACCTTGGCAACAAAAAGTGTAACTATTGATAATAAATCTTTTGATATTTCTTATGAAATAGTAAACCCATCATCTAAAAAAGATATAATTTTTTTACATGGATGGGGTTCAAATAAAGATATTATGAAAAATGTATTTTCTCCATATTTAAAAGACTTTAGACATATATATATAGATTTACCAGGATTTGGTAAAAGTTTAAATAGTTATGTTTTGACAACAAATGATTATGTAAAAATAGTCGATGAATTTTTAAATTTGATAATATCTTCAAAAGATATAATAGCTGGACACTCTTATGGTGGAAAAGTTGCAACTTTATTAAATCCAAAAAATTTAGTATTATTAAGTAGTGCTGGAATTTTAGAAGAAAAATCTTTTGATGTAAAATTAAAAATTTTTTTTGCTAAAGTTTTTAATGCTTTAGGATTAAGAGCCGTTACAAAAAGATTTAGAAGTAAAGATGTAAATACAATGAGTGAAAATATGTATGCTACTTTTAAAAATGTTGTTAATGAAGATTTTTCATCTCATTTTTCAAATTTTTCAAATAATGCTTTGATTTTTTGGGGAGAAAAAGATAGTGCTACTTCTTTAGAATCTGGTAAAAAAATAAAATCCTTAATAAAAAAATCAGCATTTACATCTTATGATGGAGATCATTACTTCTTTGCACATAATGCTAAAAATATAAGTGAGAGAATCGAAAATGGAATACTTTAATATAATTACACACATTGTTCTGATAATGGCTTTAGGTTGGTATTTAATCACCAATCTTCAATGGTATAACTATAAACTTGAAAGAGTTGTATTAAAACATCATAAATGGCAATGGCACGTAACTTATTTTGCAATACCAATTCTTCTTTTTTATATTATTCCTGAACCATATTATGCAATCTATTTTTATCCTTTATATATGTCAAGTTTTCTTTTTTGGAATAAAAAGTTAGATAGACCTTTAGTTTTAACTTCAAGAGTAAAAAGATTTTTAGGTGTTTTAATTGGAGTTACATTTATAATGATAGCTCTTACATTATCAAGTAAAAATAGTACAAATATTTTTATTTTTGCTCCGCTGATTTTAACTTATGCTATTTCAACAGCAATGGAAAAAATATTTTTTATCTCTTTTAAGCACAAAGCAAAACAGAGATATCAAAGTATAAATAATCTTAAAACTGTAGCTATAACAGCTTCATTTGGAAAAACTTCAATTAAGAATTATTTATATCATGTATTAAAAAATAAATACAAAACCTATAAAACCCCAAGAAGCGTAAATACAATTGCAGGAATTGTGCTTGATGTAAATAAAGATTTACCACTTGATACTCAAATATATATAGCAGAAGCAGGTGCAAGAGTTCAAGGTGACATAGAAGAAATTGCCATGTTTTTAGAGCCAGAAATTTGCGTAATAGGAAGTGTTGGAGAACAACATATTGAGTATTTCAAAACTTTAGATAACATTATTCATACAAAAATGGAACTTCTTAAATCTCCAAAAATGAAAAAAGGTTTTGTTCATGAATCAGTTCCTATTAAAGATTATCCAACAATTACAAAATATCCAAATAATTTACATATAGTAAAAAGTAATTTAGATGGTATTTGGTTTGATGTTGAAATAGATGGAAAAATTGAGCATTTTCATGCACCAATTTTAGGTAATTTTAATGCAATAAATCTAACAGCTGTTATTTTGGTATCACATTATTTAGGTATGAGTATAGAAGAGATACAAAAAGCTTTACAAACTTTGCCTCAAGTTGAGCATAGACTCCAAAAAATAGAAGCTGGTGGAAAAATTATAATTGATGATTCATTTAATGGAAATCTTGAAGGTATGCTTGAAGCTGTAAATATTTGCTCAACATATACTGGAAGAAAAGTAATTATAACTCCTGGGCTTGTTGAATCAACAGATGAAGCTAACATATTATTAGCTAAACAAATAAATGAGAACTTTGATTTTGTTATATTAACAGGAAGTCTAAATACCCATCTATTTAGTTCAAATATTGATAAAGAAAAAGTATATATATTAAAAGATAAATCGCTCATGGAAGCAACTCTTGCAAGAACTACAAAAGTAGGTGATTTAATATTATTTGCAAATGATGCTCCAAACTTTATATAAATTTTAGGAAATTAAATGGAACATTTATATGCCCCATGGCGATATGATTATGTGAGTGAAGGAAAAATTGAAGGTTGTGTTTTTTGTCATATATCTACTAACATAGATGATGAAAAAATGCAAGTTTTATTCAAAGATGAATATTGTTATGTTGTTATGAATAAATTTCCATATTCTCCAGGTCATATGATGGTTATTCCATATTTTCATACGTCTAATATTGAAGATTTAGAAGATGTTATTTGGAATCAAATGAGCATTCGTGTACGTCAAGGTGTTAAGCTACTAAAAGAAGTAATGCCTTGTGAGGGTGTAAATATTGGAATGAATCTAGGTCGAGCAGCAGGTGCAGGTATAGAACAACACGTGCATTATCATATGCTTCCAAGGTGGAATGGTGATACAAATTTTATAAGTTCTATTGGAGGAACGAGAGTTTATCCTGCAAATTTTCATGAAATATTTAATAAATTAAAGGACAATTCTTTTAAATATTTTATATAAACAAACACTTAATTAAAACTTATTAAACTGAAAATATTGATTTATTATCCTTTTCAAAAGGAAATAAAATTTAATATTTTACTTGCAAAAGCCCATAATACTTGACATTTAACTACAATTAAGTTATAATCCGCGTCCACTAAATGTGGTTAGAGTGCATTTTTGCGCATCTAACGAGTTCTTTAAAGGAAAAAAATGGAAAAGATTAGATTAAAGCTTAAAGCTTATGATCATAGAGTTTTAGACAGAAGTGTTGCTTCAATTGTTGAAGCCGTAAAGAGAACTGGTGCTGATTTGAGAGGTCCAATTCCTCTTCCAACAAAAATCAGAAGATATACAGTTATTAAAGGTCCTCACGTAAATAAGGATTCTAGAGAGCAATTTGAAATTAGAGTTCATTCAAGAATTATTGATATCATCGCTGCAACTCCAGATACTGTAGATTCGTTAATGAAACTTGACTTAGCTCCTGAAGTTGATGTTGAAGTTAGATCTATGGGTCAAGAATAAGAAGAAAGGGTAATACAAGATGGAATTTATAGTTCAAAAAATCGGTATGAGTAGAACAGTTTCTGTTCCAAGTACTCCTGTTACACTTTTAAAAGTTCTTGATGCTAAAGTGTGTGAAGTGACTGACGGTGTAGCAATAGTTTCATATAGCAATGGTAAAAAATTTAACAAAGCTATTGAAGGGCAACAAAAAAAATATAACTTATCTAAAGAGTTTAACAGATTTGCAACAATTA
>CAZDFZ010000126.1:3202-4861 GCA_964504855.1 uncultured Aliarcobacter sp. | reverse complement strand
ATTTGTGATGGAGAAAACTATAAAGTATTACCAGCAGCTCAAGATCATAAAAGAGTAGGGGATGGAGATACTGGTCCAAACACTGGTGGTATGGGTGCTTACGCTCCAACTCCTTTAGTAAATGATGATATCTATAAAAAAATAGAAGAAAGAGTTATCAAACCAACTTTAAAAGGTATGCAACAAGAAAATGCTCCTTTTGAGGGTGTTTTATTTATTGGAGTTATGGTTGTGAAAGGTGAGCCAATAATCTTAGAATATAATGTTAGATTTGGTGATCCAGAGTGTGAAATTTTAATGCCATTACTTGAAACTCCAGTATCTGAACTATTTTATAAAGGTGCAACTAAACAACTTGATAAATTAGATATTAAAATCAAAAATGAATATGGTGTTGGTGTTGTAATGGCTAGCGGAAACTATCCTTATGGTTCAAGTGCACCTGCTGAAATTATAGTTGATGAAATAGTTGATGCTGATTTATTAGAAAACTCACATATTTCATATGCTGGTGTTGAAAAAATCGATGATAAATTAATGGCAACTGGTGGAAGAGTTCTTGTTTGTGTTGGTTTTGGTAAAAGCATAAAAGAAGCAAGAGATAGAGCTTATGCTTTATGTGGGCAAGTTCATTTTGCTGGAAAAAAATGTAGATCTGATATTGCATATCAAGCTTTAAAGTAAAAAATAATGCAATTAAATAGTACTGAAAATCTTCAATTAGCTTCTTTACGTTCACGTGCTTTAGCTTATTTAATTGATGATTTATTGATGACTATACTTATTATGATTGTTTTTTGGGAAAATATTTCTGCTGTAAGTGATGATTCTGATGCAATGATGAATTTAATGAAAGTTGAATTAGTTACACCTTTAATAATATTAAAGGTTTTATATCATACATTTTTTGTATGGTATTATGGAGCAACAATTGGTAAAATAATTGTAAAGATTAGAGTAATTGATGCTGATGAATGGGGAAGAGTTTCAATTTTTTCATCATTTTTAAGAGCGGTTGGAAGAATATTTTCTGAAATGTTCTTTTATATAGGTTTTTTAATAGGTTTTTTTAATAAAGGAAGAAAAACATTTCATGATATTACTGGTAAAACGTTGGTTATAAATGCATAAAAAAATTGTAGCTTCATTAATAATAACTTCTAGTTTACTCTATGCGCAAGAGCTAAAAAATGAAAAATTCCAGTTAGTAGCAAAAAAAGTAGATGCTATTAACAATATAGTTACTGCAGATGGTGATGTTGTTGTATACTCTCCATCTTATTATCTAAGCGCAAATAAAATTATTTATAATAAAGAAAATGAAACTTTTGAACTTTTTGATAATGTATTAGTTATTATGCTTTTATTGATTTAAAAAATGATATTTTAAATCAAAATCCAGTTTTCTTACAATCACAAGATAATAAAATTTGGGTAAATTCTAGTACATCAAATAAAGAAAAAAATGAAATAACACTTGAAAGTTCAATTATTTCATCATGTGATTGTTTAGATCCTCTTTGGAGTATTAGAGCTTCAAGTGCAGATTATGATACTCAAGAAAAATGGCTAAATGCATATAATCCTAGATTATATATAAAAGATGTTCCTGTTTTATATAGTCCTTATATAGGTTTTCCAACAGATACAACAAGAAGA
>CAZDFZ010000126.1:0-3192 GCA_964504855.1 uncultured Aliarcobacter sp. | reverse complement strand
AGAACAGGTCTTTTATTACCAACTCTTGGATATTCTGGAGATGAAGGATTAGTTTATGCTCAACCAATTTTTATTGCCCCAGCATTGAATTATGATATTGAAGTAATTCCTCAAATTAGAACACAAAGAGGATATGGGGGTTATGTATATTATAGATATGCTGATTCTCCAGATTCTCTTTTATTCGTGAAAACGGGTATTTTTAATGAATATGAAGATTATTATAATGAGAAAAATTTAGCAAATCAAAAGCATTATGGATTTAATTTAGATTATAAAAGAAGAAATATTTTTTCAGAAAATAATGCACAAGATGGTTTCTTTACATCAATTAAATATTTAAATGATATTGAATATATTACTATTGAAGAAGATACAGATTTAACATCAACTGAAAAAAAAGTTGAATCTAAAGTTAATTATTTTTATGATACTCCAAATTATTATGGTGGTGTATATGGTAGATATTATATTGATGGTTCACAAGCATCAAATGCTAATACATTACAAGAGATACCTCATTTACAATTACATTCATATAATAAAGAGTTAATAGATAGTCTAGTTTATTCTTTAGATACTAATACTAGAAATTATACTAGAGATGAAGGATTAACTGCTACTATTTATGATGTTAGCTTACCTATTAGTTATAGTAAATATTTAGTTGATGATTATTTATATGCATTTGTTGAAAATAGAACTATAGTTAGTAGATATGATTATAGTGATTATTCAAATTCAATATATGATGATGGTACTTTAGCTCAAAATAGAACTTCTGTTGGTGTAGGTAGTGATTTAATTAAACCTTATGAACATTATCTACATACAGTAAATTTAAAAGCAGAATATATTGTTCCAAAAAATTTAAGTGAAGATGGATATTTAGCTAACATTACTGTAAAAGAAGGTGATAGTAAATATGATGATTTAAAATCATTTCCAACATCTAATGAGAAAAAAAATATAAAACTATCTGCTAATCAATCTTTATATGAAAATAATAGTTTAAAACAATGGATTAATCATAAGGTATCTCAATCAATTTTGTATGATTCATTGAATGAACCTAAATTAGAAGATTTAGAAAATTATATAAGATTAAATTATGATTATGGAAGTATTAGTGGGAAAACTGTTTATAACGTAAATAGTGAAAGAAATGTTGAAAATAGTGCTGATACAAGTTATATTTATAATGATTTATCATTAAATTTAGGATATTATCAATCAAAAAAGAGTGAAATTCTTGGTGATGTAACAGGTTATTCTAGTACTGAAAGAGAAGATTTAGAATCTTATAGAGTAGGAAGTTCATATCAAATTTCAAAAGATTATAAAGTAAATTATTCAGAAAATTATAATTTAGAAAAACATACAAGAAGTAGACAAAGAATAAGTCTTAATATAGATGATAGTTGTTGGAATCTTGATTTGAGATTTGAAAAGAAAGTTATTCCATCATCAAGTTTAACTTCGGATTCAAAAGATCAAAATATTGTTTATGTTACCGTACTATTAAAACCTATTGGTGGAATAAAACAAAAATATGCAATGAATCAAGAAAATCAAAAATAAATTGAGTAAATAAAAAGGATAAAAAAGATGTCAAAAGTTTGTGAATTTGAATTAAATGGAAAACAAGAGGTTTATGAATTTGAAAAAGTAGCTAAACAAGCTAATGGTTCAGTATTAGCAAAAATAGGAAATGCTGTTGTTTTAGCTACAGTAGTAAGTGAATTTGATAATCCTGTAAGTGAAGATTTTACTCCATTAACAGTTCAATACATAGAAAAAACTTATGCAGCTGCGAAATTACCAGGTGGATTTATAAAAAGAGAAGGAAAACCTAGTGATTTTGAAACATTAACTTCAAGAGTAATTGATAGAAGTTTAAGACCTCTTTTTCCTAAAGGTTATGTTTATCCTACAACAATAACAGTAATGGTTTTAAGTGCTGATAAAAATGTGGATTTACAAGCATTAGCTTTAAATGCAGCAAATGCAGCTTTATATACTTCAAATCTTCCTATTAAAAAATCTGTTTGTGGAGTTAGAGTTGGAAGAGTTGAAGATAACTATATTATTAATCCAACTCCAGAACAAATGGCTAATTCGACTTTAGACTTATATATTGCAGGTTCAAAAGATGAGTTACTAATGATTGAAATGAAAACTATATCTTCAAGTGAAATGATAGAAGTTGATATAGAAGCATTTACAAAAATTCATAATGCAAATGAGATGAATGAAGATACTTTAGTAGAAGCAATTTCTTTTGCTCAAAATGCTTTAAAAGAGGCTAACTTAGCTTATGAAAAAGGTTTTGAAACAGTAAGCAAAGAGAAAGTGGAAGTAGAATTAGTTAAATTCACTATTGAAGAATCAATTATTAATTATGTAAGAGATAATTTTTCAAATGATATAAAAGAAGCTATAAAAAAACTTGCAAAAAGTGAAAGAGCAACGCAATTAAAAGATGTTGCAAAAATGATTTCGAAAAATGATTATTGTATTTCAAATGAAATTGAATTTTCAACTATTTATGAAGCTGTTAGTATTGTAAAAAGAGAAATTGTAAGAAGTATGATTGTAAATGATAAAGTAAGAGCAGATGGAAGAGGACTAAAAAATGTAAGACCTATTACTATAGAAACTAATATTCTACCTTCAGCTCATTCTTCTTGTTTATTTACAAGAGGTGAAACTCAAGCTTTAGTGGTTGGAACAATTGCTGGACCAAAAGATGGTCAAATGTATGAAGTTTTAACTGATAAATCAACTTCTATGGAAAGATTTATGGTTCATTATAATTTCCCTGGATTCTCTGTTGGTGAAGCAAAACCTATGTTTGGAGTAGGTAGACGTGAATTAGGTCATGGAAATTTAGCTAAAAAGGCTCTTGAAGCTACAATTGATAATGATTATAGTGAAACAGTAAGAATAGTTTCTGAAATTCTAGAATCAAATGGTTCTTCATCAATGGCAACAGTTTGTGGCGGTTCATTAGCGTTAAAAGCAGCTGGTGTTCCTGTTTCAAATTTAGTTGCAGGTGTTGCAATGGGAATGGTTGTTGAAGGTGATAATTATTCTATATTAACAGATATTATGGGACTTGAAGACCATGATGGAGATATGGATTTTAAAGTTGCAGGTACAGTTAAAGGAATTACAGCATTACAAATGGAT
>CAZDFZ010000125.1:1865-4866 GCA_964504855.1 uncultured Aliarcobacter sp. | reverse complement strand
GTGATGTGGGAAGCTTTGATGCACTTTTTGAAGAGTTGCCAAAAGATAAAAATAATAATACAAAAAATGAAAATCATATTTCAATTGATTCTAAAAATAATTTAGTTTATGGAAATGATAAATTAATAGCTACCATTGATGTGGAAGATTTAATAATAGTAAATACTGGCGATGCACTTTTGATTTCAAAAAAAGGCTCTTCTCAGAAAGTAAAAAAAGTTGTAGAAAAATTAAAAGCAAATAATTCACAACTTCATAATATTCACCTAACAGGTCATAGACCATGGGGAACATATACTGTACTTGAAGAAGCAAATGGATATAAAATAAAAAGAATAGAAGTAAAACCAGGTTGTAGATTAAGCCTACAAAAACACTTTCATAGAAATGAACACTGGATAGTAGTGTCTGGTACAGCAACTGTTACTGTTGGAAATGAAACAAGATATGTAAGACCAAATGAATCAACATATATTAAAATGGGAGAGATTCATAGACTTGAAAATGAAGGAAAAATTCCTGTAGTTTTGATTGAAGCACAAGTTGGAGAGTACACTGGTGAGGATGATATTGTTAGAATCAATGATGAGTATGGAAGATAATAAATGAAAACTATAAAAGAAATCATTGAACAAAGTGGTATAAACTTTGGAACAAGTGGAGCTAGAGGATTAGTTACTGATTTTACAAGTGAAGTGTGTACTGCTTTTACAATCTCTTTTTTAGATGTAATGCAAAAAAAGTTTATTTTTAAGAAAATTGCAGTTGCTATGGATAATCGACCAAGTAGCCCTAAAATTGCTGCAACAATTTGTGCAGCAGCAGAATCTTATGGTTTTGAAGTTGATTTTTATGGTGTATTGCCTACACCTGCTTTAGCACTTCAATCTATGAGTGAAAAAAATCCATCTATTGTGATAACAGGAAGTCACATACCATTTGATAGAAATGGTATAAAGTTTTATAGACCAGATGGTGAAATATCAAAAGAAGATGAAACAGATATTTTAAATAATTCAAATTTGCTTATTAGTATAAATAGTAACTTGCCACAAGTAAAAGAAAAAGCAGCTATAAACTATCTTGATAGATATGAAAACTATTTTGGAGAAAATTGCTTAAATGGACTAAAAATTGGTATTTATGAACATTCAAGTGCAGGTAGAGATTTATATGCAAAACTTTTTAGCTCTCTTGGTGCAAATGTAATATCTTTAGGTAGATCAGATGAATTTGTACCAATTGACACTGAAGCAGTGGCAGACATTGATAAAAAAAGAGCAAAAGATTGGTCAAAAGAGTATAGTTTTGATGCCATATTTTCAACGGATGGAGATGGAGATCGTCCGCTTATAGCAGATGAAAATGGAGATTGGCTTCGTGGTGATATAGTGGGATTATTAACAGCACAGTTGCTATGTATTGAAGCTTTAGCAGTACCAGTGAGTTGTAATACTGCTATTGAAAAATGTGGTTTTTTTAAAGAAGTACTTAAAACACGGATAGGTTCACCATATGTTATAGAAGCTTTTGATAAGTTAAAAGATTATAAATCATTTGCTGGATTTGAAGCCAATGGAGGATTTCTTTTAGGAACTAATCTAGAAAAAGATGAAAAGATTTTACAAGCTTTGCCTACAAGAGATGCATTATTGCCATTTATGGTACTTTTATCTTATGTAGTAAAAGAAAATATATCATTATCTAAACTTGTTGCTAATTTACCACAACGATTTTCATCAAGTGATCGTATACAAGAATTTTCAAGAGAAAATAGCCTAAAACTTTTACAAAAAGGTGAATTAAATCCACAGTCTTTAGTAGAAACTTTTGGTTTAAAAGATTTAAAAGTTGTAGATATAAATAAAATAGATGGTTTGAGACTTACTCTTGATAATGAAACTATTATACATCTAAGACCATCAGGAAATGCTCCTGAGTTACGTTGCTATGTGGAAACATCTAGTCAAGAGGATTCTAATAATTTAGTAAATCAAGTTTTATCTTGTATTAGGAAAATTTCATTTTGAGCAAATTTATCCCAATAGAACAGTTTAAAACGATAATAGAGTATGCACCACTTATATCTATAGACTTGATTATAATGTTTCAAGATAAAGTACTTTTAGGCAAAAGAAGAAATAAACCAGCATTAGGATATTATTTCACATTAGGTGGTATAGTAAAAAAAAATGAATCATTTAAAGAAGCTCAAAAAAGAATAACAAAAAATGAGCTAGGTATAGAGCTAAATCAAAAATTAAAGTTTATAGAAATTTTTGAACATTTCTATGATGATAGTATTTTTGATAGTATCTCAACACATTATGTAAATCATGGTTATTTACTAGAACTTGATGAAAAACTAAAAAATTTACCGCAAGATCAACATAGTGATTATAAATGGTTTTCAATAGAAGAACTTCTTGATTCAAATGAAGTTCATAAATATGTAAAAGATTATTTTAAAAATTTAAATTTAATAATAGGAGAAAAGAATTAACATGGCAGAACAAAAAGTAGCATTAATTACAGGAATCACAGGACAAGATGGATCTTATCTTGCAGAATTTTTATTAAAAAAAGGTTATATAGTTCATGGTATAAAAAGAAGAACTTCTTTATTTAATACAGACAGAATTGATCATTTATATGAAGATCCTCACGTAGAAAATAGAAATTTAGTATTACATTTTGGTGATATGACAGACTCAATGAATTTAACTAGAATTATTCAAGAAACACAACCTGATGAGATTTATAATTTAGCTGCAATGAGCCATGTTGCAGTATCTTTTGAAACTCCTGAATATGTAGCAAATGCTGATGGAACAGGAACACTAAGAATTCTTGAAGCCGTAAAACTTCTAGGACTTACAAAAAAAACAAAAATTTATCAAGCCTCAACTTCTGAATTGTATGGAAAAGTACAAGAAACTCCTCAAAGTGAAACAACTCCGTTTTATCCAAGAAGCCCTTACGCAGTTGCAAAAATGTATGC
>CAZDFZ010000125.1:0-1855 GCA_964504855.1 uncultured Aliarcobacter sp. | reverse complement strand
ATTTAACCATGAATCACCCGTAAGAGGTGAAACATTTGTAACTAGAAAAATTACACGAGCTGCTTCTAAAATTGCTTTAGGTTTACAAGATAAATTGTATCTTGGAAATCTTGATGCAAAAAGAGATTGGGGACATGCAAAAGATTATGTTCGAATGATGTGGATGATTTTACAAGCTGAACAAGCAGAAGATTGGGTTATCGCAACTGGTCAAACAACAACAGTTAGAGATTTTGTAAAATTTGCTTTCGCTTATGCTGGAATTAACCTAAGATTTGAAGGTGTTGAAGTTGATGAAGTTGGTATTGTTGATTCTTTAGACTTAGAAAAGGCAAAACTTTCTAATGTGGATATTTCACATCTTAGTATAAACCAAACTGTTGTTTGTGTTGATCCTAGATATTTTAGACCAACAGAAGTAGATTTACTTTTAGGAGATCCAACAAAAGCTGAGCAAAAACTTGGATGGAATAGAGAATATAACCTACAAGATTTAGTAAATGATATGATGAAATCAGATTTAAAACTAATGACTAAAGATGTTTACCTAAAAGAGGGTGGATATAAAACTATGAGTTATTTTGAGTAAAATTCAATGAACAAAAATAGTAAAATATATATAGCTGGACATAGAGGATTAGTAGGTTCCGCAATAGTAAAGAATCTTGAATCAAAAGGTTATACAAACTTAGTTTATAAAACTCATAAAGAACTTGATTTAACTAATCAAAAAGCTGTTCAAGAGTTTTTTGAAACGCAAAAACCAGAGTATGTTATACTTGCCGCTGCAAAAGTAGGTGGAATAGTTGCAAATAATACATATAGAGCAGATTTTATTTATGAGAATCTTGCTATTCAAAATAATGTAATTCATCAAAGCTATGTTCATAAAGTAAAAAAACTTTTATTCTTAGGTTCTACTTGTATTTATCCAAAAAATGCTCCTCAACCTATGAGTGAAGATTGCTTGCTTACAAGTCCCTTGGAATATACAAACGAACCATATGCAATTGCAAAAATTGCAGGTATAAAAATGTGTGAAAGTTATAATATTCAATATGATACAAACTTTATATCTGTAATGCCAACAAACCTGTATGGTCCAAATGATAACTTTGATTTAGAAAAGTCTCATGTTCTACCAGCACTTATAAGAAAAATATATTTGGCAAAACTTCTAAATGAAGGTAATATAAAAGTAGTATTGAAAGATCTGAAACTTTCTACTATTGAAGAAGCAAACTCTTATCTTTCAAAATTTGGTGTAACTAAAGATTCAGTAGAAATATGGGGAAGTGGAAAACCAAGACGAGAATTTTTATACTCAGAAGATATGGCAGATGCATGTGTGTTTATCTTAGAAAATAGAGATTTTAAAGATACATATGAGAAAGATTCAAAAGAGATAATAAATACACATGTAAATATAGGAACAGGTATTGATATATCTATAAAAGAGTTAGCTGAATTAATTCAAAAAATTATATGTTTTAAAGGCAAACTTGTATTTAACACTGATAAACCAGATGGAACAATGGTAAAACTAACTGATCCCTCAAAACTTCATTGCTTGGGATGGAAACATAAGGTTGCCTTGGAAGATGGGATTAAGACTATGCTTGAGTGGTATATAAATAAATTTGGAGTTAATATATAATGTCAAAAATACTAAATTTAATAGGACGAACAAAAGAATTATTTACTGAAGATATAAATAATTATAATGAAGAGTTGAAAAAAATAGTATCAAATTCAACATTCTTAGTTATTGGAGGAGCTGGAAGTATTGGCCAAGCTGTAACAAAAGAGATATTTAAAAGAAATCCTAAAAAACTTCATGTTGTTGATATTAGTG
>CAZDFZ010000124.1:0-4880 GCA_964504855.1 uncultured Aliarcobacter sp. | reverse complement strand
TTGGCAAAATCCAAATAAATGAAACTGATTTTTTATCTTCTATTTTTGGCTCATAAACTTGTTGTTGTATATCTTTACTCATCCCATATAATCCTTGTATCAAATCTATTTGCTGCAATCATTGTTAGTATTACCATCAAAGCAAAAGAGGTAGCAGCAACTCCTCCTTTGATATTAAAAATCTCATCTAGTTGAACTATTGAAGCTAATAATGCAACCACATAAATATCTATCATTGACCATTTTCCAATGGCTTCAATAAATTTAAAAATTAGAATTTTTCTACCTTTTGACATTTTTACATTTATTTTTAAACTTACAAAAATAAACAATAATCCAATAAGTTTTATCATAGGAATTATAATACTTGCCGTAAAAATCACAAAAGCGATAAAGTAACTTTTTGCTTCTAAAAAACTAATCACACCTTGTAAAATAGTACTCTCTTTTTGTACTCCCATACTTGTAACTTCCATCATTGGATAAAGCATTGCTGGAATATAAAGTAATATTGCACAAATCGTAAGTGCTAAAGATTCTTGTAAAGAATTTTTTATTCTTTTACTTACAATATGATTACATCTTGTACAAACAAAATTATCAAAGTTCTCTTTTTCATACATTTTATGGCAATTTTTACAAGAGATTAACACCATTTAATCACCAAAAACACTTTTATCTTCAAATTTTATATTTGACATATAAAAACAAAATATATAAATCAACAATATATAAAAACCTATATCAAATTTCGTAGAACTAACCATTCCAATAAGTTTTATATATGTAACAATAATACTTATAATAAAAACTTCTATAAATCCCCAATGCTTGAAAAAATGGAAACCATCATGCAATAAAGTATCAGAAAAGAATTTAATATTTGTTTTATCTTGAATAAAAGCAAAAATAATTACTAATGAATTTAAAATAGGTGCTAATATAATTGTAAAAAAGACAATTAATCCAACAAAAAAGAAATTTTGCTCAAATAAAATCAACACCGTATTTATCAATGTTGCTTTTAGTTCTGTATCATTTAATGTTAATGAAATTATTGGATAAATATTTAAAATACAAAATAATAAAAGTGCTGAAATTGCGTAATACAATGAATCTATAGAATTTTTTTTATCATTTGTGATTTTACTATTGCATCTTGGACATCTTTGCTTAAGAGTCAAATTATCATACTTTTTTATAAATAATCCGCAATTATAACACTCTAAAATATTATCAATATTTTTGTCCATTAAAATCCTATTTTTTTTGTTTTGGCATTTTAACATACTAAACTTTTTTTCTTTACTAAAAAGTGTTTAACATTAAATATATTGTATTATTTCAACGCGTTAACGCAACAAAATAATATTTTTTTAAAGGTTAATAAAAATGCAATTTACTATAACTCAAGCACAATTAGGAACAAGACCTCCTGTTGTAAAACCAGATCCAAAGGTTTTACAATTTTTAGGTGAAGATGGTATGAGAAAATTAATCTCAGATCATTATGACCTATTAAAACAAAGCAACATAAAAGGACTATTTCCTCCAAGTGATGAAGGATTTGAAATGGCAAAAAAACACTCGGCTGATTTTTTTATCCAAATTTGTGGAGGTCCAGATTACTTTAATCAAAGCAGAGGTGCTCCAATGATGGTTGGTCGTCATAGTGCTTTTAAGATTACTTTAGAAGCTAGAAAAATCTGGCTTGAATCTTATATAAAAGTTTTATCATCACTTGATATGCCTGAAGATTTAAAACAATCTTTTTGGAACTATTTAGATATTTTTTCAATTTGGATGGTAAATAGCCCTGAAGATTAATCTATAAACTAAGAGCAAATTTCTGCTTTTAGTTTTACACTTGTTCTTTCAATAAATTTAATTTGTAAAATCTCAAAAAACATTCTTATTTATATTGACAATTTTTCTCAAAAGTAATATTATTTTATAAATGACTGACGGTCATTCATAATAAATAAGGTATTTAATGGCAAGAGTTATAAACAAAGAAGAAAAACGAAATAGTATAGCAATTTCATGTATAAATCTTTTTTGCCAAAAAGGTATACAACAAACTAGTATTGAAGAATTAGCTAAAAATGCAGGTATTGCAAAGGGAACTATATATTTATATTTTAAAAATAAAGAAGAAATTATTTTTACGATTTGGGATATTTTAACTCAACAACACCAAGAAGCATTTGATAAAAGAATTAACTCAAAGATGAGTGAAAAAGAAAAAATCTTAGAATATTTTAATTACAATGACATTGAAGAAAATTTTGATAAAGAACAAATTTTAAATTTATATCAAAATTTTGTAAGTTCAATGCTAATTGACAAAACTCAACTTTATACAAGCTATTTTGAAAGTTTTTTTCAAAAAGATTATGATTTTATTTCCACTTGTTTTTATGAAGGAATAAAAAAAGGTGAATTTTTTATTGATAATGTTGAATTATTAACAAATACAATAATTATGGTTTTAAAAGGCGTATTAATAAAAGCAAAAGCCTCAAATTTAGGTTTTTATGAAGCACAAAATATTCTCACTCTTCATATTACATACTTACTTGAACAATATACAAATAAACAAAAATCTTAAAGGAATAATAAAATGAAAAGAATACTTATAATTTCACTTTTTCTATTACAATCTTTACTAGCTGAAGAAATTTATGCTACTTTTGATGTTGTAAGTGAAAAAAATTCTGAGCTTGGGCTATCTATTTCAGGTGTTGTTGGAAATATCTATGCAAATGTTGGGGATCATGTAAAAAAAGGTGATTTAATCCTTAGTTTATATAATGCTCAAGAAAAAATAGATTATGAAATTGCAAAAAAAAATGCTGAACACTCTTCTAAAACATATGAAAGATACGCAAAAATATCAAATGTTATAGATAAAGAAAAAATGGATGCCTTTACTTATGATAAGGATATTACACTTTTAACGGCTCAAAATAAAGAGATTGCTTTAAGAAAAACTGAACTTAGAGCACCTTATGATTTAGTTGTTACTAAAAAAAATACTGAACTTGGGAATATAGTTTTAGGTTCTCAAACAAAACTTATTGAAGTAATAGCTTTAGATGATGTAAAACTTGTATTAAAATTTGATGAAAAATATTGGCAAAAAATTAAAATTGGTCAAACATTTATTTACAAAGTTGATGGAAATGATAAAAATTATGAAGGAAAAATCACAAAAATATATCCAACAATTTTAAATTCAACAAGACAAATGCAAGCTGAAGTTAAAACAAAAGATTTAATGCCAGGTTTATTTGGTAATGGCACAATTAAAGCGGAGTAATATATGTATAAATTAGCCATAAATCGCCCTATTACAACTTTAATGGGTGTTTTAACTTTTATAGTTTTTGGATTAATGTCTTACAATTCAATGCCCACAAATCTATTTCCAAATGTTGATTTTCCAGTTGTAACTGTTCAAACAACTTATAATGGCGCTGATCCATCAACAGTTGAAAGTAAAGTAACAGATAAAATTGAAGAGGCTATCTCAGGGGTTGATGGAATTGATAAACTAATGTCAACAAGTTATGAAGGATTTAGTGTTGTAACAATTCAATTTAAACTTACAAAAAATTTAAATGAAGCAACAAATGATGTTAGGGACAAAATTGGTGCGTTAAATTTACCAATAGAAGTTGATAAACCAGTTGTGAAAAAATTAGGAGCAAGTGGAGCTGTTATAAGTCTATTTATTGCATCAAATGAAAATAATCCAACTGCATTAATGAGACTTTCTGATGAAAAATTAAAGCCTTTATTACAAAGAATAAAAGGTGTGGGTGAAGTAAATATTTTAGGATTTCAAGATAGGGAAATCCGTATATTTATAGATCCTTTTTTACTTAATAAATATAATCTAACACCTGCTGAAATAAGTGGAATTATCCAAAAACAAAATGTTAAACAAGGTGTTGGAAAACTTATCAATAAAGAGCAAGAGATTATTATAAAAGCACAAGGTGATGCACAAAATATTGAAGAAGTAGAAAATTTATTAATAAAACCAGGTGTTAAATTAAAAGATATTGCAATAGTAAAAGATGGATTAAGTGATGCAAAAAGTTTCTCTTCGTTTAATGGTCAACAAGGTGTAACTATTGAAGTTAAAAAAATTGCAGGTGAAAATGTTTTAAATATTATCACAGAAGTTAAAAAAGTGCTTCCAAAACTACAAATACTAGCAGGTGATAAAACTGAAATAAAAATATTACAAGACCAATCTGAAAAAATTATGGTAAATATAAATAATGTTCGTTTTGACCTCATCTTTGGTGCAATTCTTTCAGTTATTATAGTTTTTCTTTTTTTACGAAACACAACTGCTACGATTATTTCAGCACTTGCAATTCCAACATCCGTAATAGGAACTTTTGCCATTATAAATATGCTAGGTTATGATTTAAATCGTTTAACTTTAATTGGTTTAACCCTTGCGATTGGTATTTTTATTGATGATGCAATAGTTGTAATTGAAAATATTATGAAAAAAATGGAAGAAGGAATGGAACCATTTCAAGGCTCTTTTGAGGGTGCAAAAGAGATGGCATTTTCAGTTTTAGCAATTTCAAGTGTACTATTAGCTGTTTTTATTCCTGTTGCATTTATGGATGGAATTGTGGGAATGTTTTTTAACTCATTTGCTATGACTGTTGCATCAGGTATTGTGATGTCCTATCTTGTGGCAATTATGTTTATACCAAGTGTTGCAGCTAGAGTTTTAAGCTCTAAAGAGAGTTCTTTTTATCATTTAACTGAACCTATTTTAAAAGCCATAGACAATGCTTATGTAACTATTCTAAAAACTTTAATTCGTTATAAAACATTAACTATAGTTG
>CAZDFZ010000123.1:761-4907 GCA_964504855.1 uncultured Aliarcobacter sp. | reverse complement strand
GCAGTTACAGGAGAAATTCATTATGTTGATGCAGGATATAACATTATGGGAATGCCAGCTGTTGATTTCGATGAGAATGGTAAACCAACAATTGCTTGGAACGGAGAAAAATAGCCAATAAGCGTAAGCTTTTGGCAGATTTCTCTTTTGCCTTGAACTTCATCCAAAATCTCACACTTTTTGACTATTTTTAACAAAATTTTACTTTTGAATTTAATGAAATTTTAAATTAAGATTTTAAATATTAGGATAATTATAAAAATGAATATAAATTTTAAAGAGTTAGCAAATAAATATCAAACACCATACTATGTTTATGATTTTGATCATATTACAAACCAATATGAAGAGTTAAAAGGGGCTTTTAGAGCTAGAAAATCACTAATTGCATATGCAGTAAAAGCAAATTCAAATTTATCTGTAATTAAACATTTAGCACAACTAGGTGCAGGTGCAGATTGTGTAAGTATCGGAGAGGTAAAAAGAGCTTTAAAAGTTGGAATAGCACCTTATAAAATCATTTTTTCAGGTGTTGGAAAAATTGATGAAGAAATAAAACAAGCATTAGAACTTGATATTTTAATGATAAATGTTGAAAGTGATGCTGAATTAAATAGAGTTGAATTAATAGCTCGTGAGCTTGGAAAAGTTGCAAGAATTTCAATAAGAGTAAATCCAAATATTGATCCACAAACACATCCATATATTTCAACAGGTTTACACGAAAATAAATTTGGAGTAGATATTGATACAGCAAAAAGAATGTATATTCAATGTAAAAATTCTGCTAATCTTGAGCCTGTTGGGATGCATTGTCATATAGGTTCTCAATTAACACAATTACAACCAATAAAAGAGTCTGTAAAGATTATAACGGATTTAGTAAGAAATTTAAAAGCTATAAAAATTGAGTTATCATTTGTTGATGTTGGTGGTGGATTAGGTATTATTTATAAAGATGAGACTTTAATTGATACAAATGAATATGCACAGTCAATTTTAGAAAATATGTTTGGACTTGATATTACAATTATTTGTGAGCCAGGTAGATTTATGGTTGGAAATGCTGGAACTTTTGTAACAAAAGTTTTATATGAAAAAGTAAATGGAAATAAAAGATTTGTTATCGTTGATGGAGCTATGAATGATTTAATTAGACCATCATTATATAACGCATATCACAGAATTGAAGTGTTAAATGATAATCAAGAGTTTAGTGATTGTAATTTAGTAGGTCCAGTTTGTGAAAGTGGAGACTTTTTTGCTAAAAATGTACAATTACCAAAAACACAACATAATGATTTAGTTGCTATTTACAGTGCTGGAGCTTATGGTTTTACAATGGCAAGTAATTATAATACAAGAGGAAAAGTTGCTGAAATTGCCATCGAAAATGGTGTTGATAGACTTATAAGAAAAAGAGAAACTTTTGAAGATATTATCGCTTTAGAAGAAGAGTTTATAAAGTAAAAAGGTTATTTATGAATAATGAAGATGGATTATTAGAGCTTAGAAATAAACTTGATAATATTGATAATACATTACTTGATTTAATTAATCAAAGAATGAAAATTGTTCATGAAGTTGGAGCTTTAAAAGCAAAAAGTGGTGGAGCTATTTATAGACCTGAAAGAGAAAAATCAATAATTGATAGACTTGAAAAAATCAATAATGAAAGTAATGGACTTTTAAATAGAAGTGCAATTGAAGCACTATTTTTGGAAATTTTTGCAATTTCAAGAAATATTGAACTTCCTGAAAATATTGCTTATCTTGGACCAGAGGGGAGTTTTACTCATCAAGCAGCAGAAGGTAGATTTGGAGCTATGAGTTCTTATATTCCAATTGGTTCAATAAAAGGAATTTTTAGAGAAGTAGATACAAAAAAAGTAAAATTTGGTGTTGTTCCAATAGAAAATTCATCAAATGGTATAGTTACTGATACAATAAATTGTTTAAGTAACTATGACTTAAAAATTATTGCAGAAGTAGTTTTAAATATTCATCATACATTAGCAAGTACTTGTGATAAAGTAAGTGATATAAAAAGAATTTATTCAAAAGATATTGCATTTGAACAATGTAGAAAATTCTTAGCTAATTTTGGTTTAGATGAAGTGGAACTTATTCCAATTGAATCAACTACAAAAGCAGCAAAAATAGCAGCAAGTGAAGAAGGAAGTGCAGCAATTTGTCCACATGTTGGAGCAAAATTACATAATCTTCCAATTTTATTTGAAAATATTGAAGATAAAGATAACAATAAAACTAGGTTTTTTATTATAAGTGATTTTGAGAATGCTTCAAGTGGAAATGATAAAACTTCTATTTTAGTTAAGTTTCCAGATAGACAAGGAGCATTAGTTGAATTTTTGACAGATTTTAATGAAGCTGGAATAAATTTAACAAAAATAAAATCACATATAGTTGAAGGAAATTCAATTTTCTTTATTGATTTTGATGGTCATAAAGACGATGAAAATGTTAAAAAAGTACTACTAAAACATGAAAATAGTGTTAAAGTTTTAGGTTCTTATGTAAAAGAAATAAACGATATTTAATAAATAGGAAATACAAATGCAATTTAATCAAGTATTAGAAAATGTAACAACTTATGAAGCTGGAAAACCAATTGAGTTGGTTGTAAGAGAGTATGGTGTAAATCCAAGTGATGTAATAAAATTAGCTTCAAATGAGAATCCTTATGGAACAAGCCCAAAAGTTGTAGAAAAAATTCAAGAATTAGCAAAAAATATGTTCGTTTATCCAGATGATTCTATGTATGAATTAAAAGAGGCACTTGCTAAGAAATTTGATGTTACGAATAAACATGTAATAATTGGTTCTGGAAGTGATCAAATTTTAGAGTATTGTGTACATGCAAAATGTAATGAAAACTCTACAATTCTTATGGCAAAAACTACATTTGCTATGTATGAAATTTATGGAAAACAAACAGGTTCAAAAATCATTAAAACAGCAGATGATCAACACAACCTTGAGCAATTTTCAAAACTTTATAAAGAACATGGAGCTGATGTAATATTTTTATGTTTGCCAAATAATCCGTTAGGTGAATGCTTAGATAAAGATGAAGTTTATGCATTCTTAGAAACAGTTAGTAAAGATACACTTGTAGTTGTTGATGGTGCTTATCAAGAGTATGCTTCATTTAAAGATGAGAAAAAAAGAATTGTTGCAAAAGATTTAATTGCAAATTTCCCAAATGCTATATATTTAGGAACATTTTCAAAGGCTTATGCACTTGGGGGAATGCGAGTAGGATATGGTATTGCACAACCTGAAATTATCAATACTTTATATAAATTAAGAGCTCCATTTAATATTACAACTTTAACACTTGCAGCAGCTATTGAAGCATTAAAAGATGAAGAATTTGTTACATCTTGTATTGCTAAAAACTTTGAAGAGATGACAAGATATGAAGAGTATGCAATAACTAGAGGATTTGAATATATTCCTTCTTATACAAATTTTATCACTATAAAATTTGGAGATAAATTTATATCAAAAACTGTTGCTCAGAAACTTCTTGAAAAAGGTGTAATTGTAAGAGATTTAACTGGTTATGGACAAAATGCAATTAGAATTACAATTGGAAGAGCTGATCAAAATACAAAAGTATTTTCACAATTAGATGACGTATTAGAAAAATTAAAATAAAGTATAAAATAAAAATGGAAATAAAAGATAAATCGTTAAAAGAATTAGAAACATTATCGCAAGACATAAGAGATAGAATTATTGATGTAGTATCAAGAAAAGGTGGGCATTTTTCATCAACACTTGGTGCAGTTGAATTAACTATTGGTATGCACTATGTTTTTGATGCTTTTAGTGATCCTTTTATTTTTGATGTATCACATCAATGTTATCCACATAAACTTCTAACAAATAGATGGGAAGAATTTGAGACAATTAGACAATTTGGCGGTTTAAGTGGTTTTACTAAGCCAAATGAATCAAAAGCTGATTATTTTGTAGCAGGGCATAGTTCAACATCTATTTCACTTGCAGTTGGTGCTGCAAAAGCTATTAAACTTAAAAATGAAAATAGAGTTCCTGTTGTTATGATTGGTGATGGTTCTATGACAGCTGGAATGGTTTATGAAGCTTTAAATGAGT